>JBGTBA010000043.1:0-10824 GCA_041749595.1 Flavobacteriaceae bacterium
CCCCCGGGAACTGGTCAACTTCATCTACTGCAAGATAAGTAAGCTGGTATCGATACTGCTGATGCCTGTCAGAAACAGATGGAAGATAGACAGCGGGGTGCCTGATCCGTTCCCAGGACAACTGAATTTAAAGTTCAACTAGAAAAACGGGGGATGGCTAATTTTTACTTTGCTAATAGCCAAAAAAACTATTTTCTGATATCAATTCTTTGGATCACTCTTTCGGCTTTTGCACCAGTCGCATTCACTCCGTTTTCAAAAGCCTCCAACTGTGCCCTAACCTCATTCTGGGTTCCACTAAAGGTTTTTTCTTGGATTACTTCCTCCCCATTAACCAAAGTGGTATAAGAAATTGTGGCCTGTGCCAAATCTTCATTGGCAGCATTTACCTCTATGGTTACGTTGGTCCTGCCCTTGGCCTGTAATTCATAGGTGGCAGCTGCCGTACCTGTTTCTATATCCAAAGCTATACTCGGTGCAATAACCAATGCCACAACTGACATTAATTTCAAAAGGATGTTCAATGATGGCCCGGAAGTGTCTTTGAATGGATCTCCTACGGTATCACCAACAACAGCCGCTTTGTGGGCATCCGACCCTTTTCGGCCATCGGCCTCTATCATTTTTTTTGCGTTGTCCCAAGCCCCGCCTGCATTAGATTGGAAGATGGCCATAAGCACCCCACATGTAGTAACCCCCGCCAACAAACCTCCCAACATTTCGGCACGACCGATAAAGCCTACCGCAACCGGTACGGCAATGGCCAACAATCCTGGCAAAACCATTTCTTTTATAGACGCTTTGGTAGATATGGCAACACATTTATCGTATTCTGCGTATCCATCGGCCGCATCGAAGATGGCCCTATCCGCTACAGTTGCCTTGGATATGTCCGAATTGTACTTGCGCATTACTTCCAAGGCCGCTTTTAACTGAGGTATGTCCCTGAATTGTCTACGGACTTCTTCTATCATTGCCATTGCCGCACGACCAACAGCGTTCATGGATAAAGCGGAAAAAACGAAGGGAAGCATGCCTCCAACAAAAAGTCCTGCCATCACCTTTGGTTTTGATACATCTATTGAACTGATATGGGCTACCTGCATAAATGCCGCAAACAAAGCTAACGCGGTTAAAGCGGCCGAGGCAATGGCAAATCCTTTTCCTATGGCAGCAGTGGTATTGCCTACGGCATCCAGTTTATCGGTGCGCTCACGTACTTCTTTGGGCAGTTCGGCCATCTCGGCGATACCACCTGCATTATCGGAAATGGGTCCGTATGCATCTACGGCCAATTGTATTCCCGTATTGGCCAACATTCCTACTGCGGCAATTGCAATACCATATAAACCCGCAAAATGGTATGAAACCAAAATAGCGGCAGCTATTAGGATAATAGGTATGGCAGTGGACATCATGCCCACCCCCAAGCCTGCGATAATATTGGTTGCTGCCCCGGTTTCGGACTGCCTGACTATTGAACTTACCGGTTTGGTTCCCGTGCCTGTATAATATTCTGTGACCTTCCCTACCGCAAGTCCGGCCAACAAGCCGGCTATAGTCGCCAAAAATACGCCAAATGATGTATAGACCTTATCCACTCCTTTGGAGTCAATGACCTCAACGATATTCCATGACTCGGGCAGCATTATGTCAATGATGAAATACGATGAAATCAACATCAATGCGGCAGACCCAAACTCCCCAATGTTCAGCGCTGTCTGCGGGTTACCCCCATCCTTTACCTTCACAAAGAATGTACCTACAATGGACATTACTATGCCGACAGCGGCCAAAACCAAAGGCAAGTAAACAGCTCCCAAACCTGCAAAATCTGGCGTGATGATAAAAGCACCCAATATCATTGTACCTATTATGGAACCCACATAGGATTCAAACAAATCCGCACCCATACCGGCAACATCCCCAACATTATCCCCAACATTATCCGCAATCGTAGCCGGATTTAATGGATGGTCTTCTGGAATACCGGCCTCCACTTTACCCACAAGGTCTGCCCCAACGTCCGCAGCCTTTGTATAAATTCCACCGCCTACACGGGCAAATAAAGCAATTGATGAAGCTCCCAATGAAAATCCGGATAGTACATTTAAAACCAATGCCAAATTTTCCGCGCCCGGCCAAATTTCCTGATAGATCATGAATAATCCACTTAAACCCAAAACACCCAAGCCCACAACACCCAAGCCCATTACGGCTCCTCCTGCAAAAGCAACTTCCAATGCTTTTCCCAAAGATGTCCTTGCTGCCTGCGTGGTCCTAACATTTGCCTTAGTGGCGACCCGCATTCCTATAAATCCTGCAAGGGCAGAACAAACTGCACCAACAATAAATGAAATGGCCACCATACCATGGGAACCTTTTTCTGCATCCCCTTTGAAATACAATAAAATAGCCACAGCTATAACGAAAATTGAGAGTATTTTATACTCTGCCTTAAGAAAGGACATCGCACCATCGGCAATGTTCTTTGCAATTCTTGTCATTCTTTCATTACCTGCTTCTTGCTTAGAGACCCATTTGTTTTTAATAAAAACAAATGCCAATCCCAAAACCCCGAATAAAGGCAAATAATTTACGATGATTTCCATTTTTTAGTTAGTTATATTGTTAAAAACGCTTGCAAAAGTAGTAAAATCAAATAGAATAAAAAAAACAATACGGAATGTTAAATATTCCCTTTTGCAATAATCACCAATCCTTAGCTGTACAAATCCGGCACATCAAAACTTTGGCCATGCCCATGGGGAAGATTTCCTAAAAAACAAAACCAAATGTTCCGGTAACGCTAAAAGGTCGGGCATCGGGGCTGTCCAAGTAGTTGCCCCTAAAATTAAAATCGAGCCTAAAAATTTTGAATATATTGCCCACTCCAAAAGAATATTCCCAATACACATTATCATTTGGGGCAAGGAGCGGGATATTTGTTGGACTGCTCAAAATTATGTTTTCTTGTGAAAGCTCGCCCCAAGCTCCTCTTAAACCTACAATTTCCCTAAGGTTCCATTTTCGCATAAATGGAACCCTAGAGAATAGCAGTCCGTTAAAATTGTGCTCCATATGAAGGGATACATAGGTATCCGTGACAAATTCATAGAAATCCAGATTGGGAAAGGTGTTGTACAATGAAAACAACGTTTGGTTGCCCGGAATAACATTCAAAAGTCCCAAGGGCACCTCCCCAAAAGTCTTGCCTATTTCAACAGTGGTGAGCAGTCTTCCAACTCCCCCAATCTGCCATGGCTGGGTATAGGAAAATTGGATTTTTTCATAATCAAAATCGCTTTCCAAAAGTCCTTCAATCCCTTTTGTATAGCGCAAGAACAGGGTGCTGTAATTATCATTTACCCCTAACCGCTCCACACCATAGCCAATGGTCTTCTTTCCCGGGGTATAAATAAGCGTTGTATTTACTTCGAATTGTTTGATCTCGGATGCAATCCCCGTGGGGGAGGATGCGTCCAAATAATCCAAACTAAATGCATCTGGCAAGGCCGAACTGAGGGTGCGGAAAGAGCTTCCTATACCTATCCTGAAATTCGTCATAGGCTCCAATTCCATATTAATGGTGCTCAAGTTAATGTTGGTCAATCTATCATTGGAGCCTACCGAGACCAAGGATGATGAGGCTATGCTCCTTCCCAGCACATCGTTGGTAGATGTTAGGCTAATCCCCAATTGCTCTATGTCGCGCCTATTCCCACCGGACACGATCAACCTACTTTTTTTATCCAATAGCCATTTGGCCGAAAATCCGTGTTTAAACTTGTGATCCGAAAATCCGTAGGCCATATACCCCTCCAAACGCCAAAGATCATTCTGCCCAAAATAAGTCCTTGCCCCGCCGCGGAGCCGAAAGCCTTCTGCCTCGTTATAGCCAAAGACACTGTACACATCGCCGAGATCTAAATTCCATTTATCTATCTCGACATAGCCTGAGTTCAAAATACTTACAATGTTATAAAAGGTCTTGAATTTGGGCACTGTTTTTAGCGTGTCCAAAAGCTGATAGACGCCTTTCTCATCCTTGTTAAGGGGCTCCAGCCTATTGGTTTCCCAAAAGGAATCTTCCCGGTTCACCAAAGCGGGGTCAAACGCATTTGGATCTATCTTATAAAACGGCTTTGGCTTTGGAATGTCAAAATTATAATTGTTGTAAACAGTTGTCCGCTTTCCGTAAATGCCTCTGGAGCTTTCCTTTTTATTTAAGCTGAAATCGCTCAACATATAATCCCTTTTCAGCAAAAAAACCGAGTCGTTCACCACATCGAAATCCTGCTCGATATAGATTTCCTTTACCCAATTTATATTGGCGCTTTTAGTGACCGCCAAGTTGATTTTCTTAATGGCGTAGGTTGTATCGTTTACCCAGAAATCGCCTTTAAAGGTCAGTTCATTTTTCCGCCTAGGATAATAAACAATATTGTAGCACCACTTATGGTCTATGAAAGCACTATCCGTCAATACATAATTATAGGTGTCTATACCTGTTTTGGATAGCGGGCTGGTAAAACTCTTGTCAAAAAATTTAAGGTAATTGTTATAGATGTCGTAGTCCGAATACAGGTCCTGAACAAAAGCGATTATGGCCTGATTATTGCTAAATCCGGAATTTTTATTCCCTAAGATATCCTCTTTTTTCTGTTTTGTGGTATTATCTCCATACACTTTGGAGAACGTCTCGTTCAAAAAAATGGGTAGATAGGTTTTACCGGTAATTTTGGAGGTGTCCAGATCTTCGAACATAAATTCCAAACCCCTGAATAGTTTACTTTTTATCAGTGCACTATCTATGGTGTTAAGGTCGAACTCCACTTTTTCATACTTATCGTACTCATATTGATTGAACATGTAAAGGCCGTTGGATCTTTTTTTTGCCCAAATTTTCCTTAAGATATCTATGGCCGGATTATTTTTTTTTGATTGTTTACCACCATAAAGGACCACCTCGTCCAATTGTTCGCTGCCCTCGGGCAAAACAAAGCGCATATTGTAGTTTACCTTGGCGTTCAAGGTAATTTCCTGGGTTTCATACCCTATAAAAGAAACGATAAGAGTCTGGTAACTGCTTTCCGACTCCAAATAAAATCTACCATTGTCATTGGTGATCGTACCTTCGGTTGAATTTTTGAAGAGTACGTTGGCAAAGGCTATCGGCAACCCCGCATCATCTACCACGATACCACCTACCTTTGTTTGGGCGACCGCAGATACCAAAAAAAGAAAAAGAAGTGGAAAAAGGTTTTTTTTCATCTACCCGCGTTATAAAAAGTGACCAACTGACAAATCCAAAGTTGACCGAATGCTAAGAATCATTTTTAAAGTGATCGATGTAGATATTCAATTCAATAGGTCTTATTTAAAACAAAACCCCAACGATCCCCATAGTCGTTGTAGCTTGGGTAGCTTTACAAAATTATCGTCTTATTTATACAATACTTTTTTAACCGCTTTAATGACGTCCCCGTGGTTGGGCAGCCATTCGGCCAACAGAACTGGAGAATATGGGGCCGGTGTATCGGCTGTGTTTATTTTAATTATAGGTGCATCCAAAAAGTCGAACGCCCTGGACTGCACTTGATAGGTAATCTCAGTGGCTACATTGCCAAAGGGCCAAGCCTCTTCCAAAATAACCAGTCTATTGGTTTTTTTGACGGATTTTAAAACAGTTTCAATGTCCAATGGGCGTACCGTGCGCAAGTCTATGATTTCACAGGTTATGCCTTCCTTTGCCAATTCTTCGGCAGCCAGATCGGCCTCTTTTATTATTTTTCCAAAGGACACTATGGTAACGTCCTTCCCTTCCCTTCTAACGCTGGCCACTCCTAAAGGAATGGTAAAATCGCCTTCTTGGACTTCGCCCTTGTCTCCATACATTTGTTCGGACTCCATGAAAATAACGGGGTCATTATCCCTAATGGCCGACTTCAATAGTCCTTTTGCGTCATTGGGATTGGACGGCACCACAACTTTTAGTCCGGGACAGTTGGCGTACCAGCTTTCAAAAGCTTGCGAGTGGGTTGCGCCCAATTGCCCCGCAGAACCTGTAGGGCCGCGAAAAACGATGGGGCAATTAAATTGTCCACCTGACATCTGCCTTATTTTTGCGGCATTGTTGATGATCTGATCTATTCCCACCAAAGCAAAATTGAAGGTCATAAATTCAATGATCGGCCTATTCCCTGTCATGGTAGATCCTACGCCTATTCCGGCGAATCCCAATTCAGATATTGGCGTGTCCAACACCCGTTCAGGACCAAATTCATCCAACATTCCCTTGGATGCTTTATAGGCTCCATTGTATTCGGCCACTTCCTCACCCATTAGGTAAATGGATTTGTCCCTTCTCATTTCTTCCGACATTGCCTCTGCTATGGCTTCCCTGAACTGTATTGTTTTCATGTATATGGATTATCTTAATTTTTTTTACTAAAAACCAAGCAAAAATAGGAAAATATATACCAATTAAAAGGATAGGATAATTAAAAATGAAAACAAAATTTATTATGCATGCATAATAAATTTAAAAATTAATGCCTATCTTTACTAAATCTTTTTTACCATAAAAGACGTAATAGATGAATATACTAGTTTGCATAAGTAATGTGCCAGATACCACTTCCAAGATAAATTTTACCGAAGGGGGTACCAAATTCGACACCAACGGTGTGCAGTTTGTAATAAACCCCAACGATGAATTTGGATTGACCAGGGCCATGTGGTTTAAGGAAAAACAGGGCGCAACCGTACATGTGGCAACTGTTGGCGGCCCCAACACGGAACCCACGATCAGAAAAGCCCTGGCTATAGGTGCGGACGAGGCCATTAGGGTCAATGCCGAGCCAATAGATGGTTATTATGTGGCGCAGCAACTAGCCCATGTCGTAAAAACAGGAGGGTACGATCTTGTAATAGCGGGACGGGAGTCTATTGATTATAACGGCGGAATGGTACCGGGAATACTGGCAACACTATTGGACATGAATTTTGTCAACACTTGCGTTAGCTTGGAAGTGGATGGAAACAATGCCATTGCCATGCGTGAGATCGATGGCGGAAAGGAAAAAATTGCAACTTCCCTGCCCTTGGTCATTGGTGGGCAAAAAGGCTTGGTTGAAGAAAGCGATCTCCGGATCCCGAACATGAGAGGCATTATGATGGCCCGACAAAAAAAACTGAACATTGTGGAGCCAATTCAAGCGTCCGAGGCAACAGTAGATATAAAATTTGATAAACCATCCCCAAAAGGAGCCATAAAATTGGTGGATGCCAACAACATTGGCGAACTTATCCAACTTTTGCACAATGAGGCGAAAGTAATATAACCTAATCCAAACCCCCTTCCATTTGGGGGGGCAACTTAATAAACTCTTTTCAGAAAACATGTCGGTCCTTATATACGCAGAATCAGAAAACGGAAAATTTAAAAAGAACGCCTTTGAAGTTGCCTCTTATGGCCATCAAGTGGCGAAACAAATGGGCACTACCGTTACCGCAATTACGGTCAATTCGGCAAATGCACATGAACTGGGACTTTATGGAGTTTCAAAAGTCTTGAATGTAGCGAACGACAAACTTAAAACTTTCAATGCAAAAGCATTTGCCCATAGCATCGCACAGGCGGCAAAAAATGAAAATGCCTCCACTATCATTATAAGTTCCAGTGCGGACACCCGCTTTTTGGCACCCATACTTACTGCAAACGTAGAGGGAGGGTATGTTCCAAACGTGGTGAACGTCCCGGAAAGTATCAGTCCTTTTGTTGTAAAACGAACCGCTTTCAGTAATAAAGGCTTTGCCCACACCCAAATAAATTCGCCCATCAAGATCATAGGGGTTTCAAACAATTCTTTTGGCACTTTTGAAAATAAAATAGATTTGGAAGTAGGGAATTTTACTCCAGATATAGAAGATGGCCTTTTCTCAACAAAATCAGTTGAAATAGATAAAGTGGCCGGTAAAGCTACCATAGCTGATGCGGATATTGTGGTATCTGGTGGAAGGGGTTTAAAAGGCCCCGAAAATTGGGGCATGATAGAAGAGTTGGCCAAAGTGTTGGGTGCGGCCACGGCCTGCTCCAAGCCTGTTTCCGATCTCGGTTGGCGGCCCCATGGGGAGCACGTAGGGCAAACAGGCAAACCAGTGGCAAGCAACCTCTATATCGCCATTGGCATTTCCGGGGCAATACAGCATCTGGCAGGTGTAAGTGCATCGAAGGTAAAAGTGGTCATCAATACGGATCCGGAAGCTCCATTTTTCAAGGCCGCGGATTACGGGATTGTTGGAGATGCTTTTGAGATCGTCCCTAAACTCATCGAAAAATTAAAGGAATTTAAAGCTCAAAACACTTAATTTTTGTTAAATTGTGCCCCTCAAAGGGCTGTTTATATAAGTAGGTGCCCCTTTATTTAATCAACCCTTTGTCCGTTAAAATTAGATATGAGCTTAGTTAGATTGAAAATAAAGGGAATATCCTATAGCCAAACGCAAAATGGCGCATATGCCCTAATATTGAATGAAGTTGAAGGCGACAGGAAGCTTCCCATCGTCATAGGTGCTTTTGAGGCACAGTCCATCGCCATAGCTTTGGAAAAGGAGATTAAACCTCCTAGACCGTTGACCCATGATCTCTTTAAGAATTTTGCGGACCGTTTCGATATTGTGGTGAAACAGGTCATTATCCACAAATTGGTCGATGGCGTTTTCTATTCCAGCATTATATGTGAACGAGATAAAATTGAAGAAATCATAGATGCCAGGACCAGCGACGCCATTGCTTTGGCACTTCGGTTCAACGCTCCCATCTTTACCTATAAGACAATATTGGACAAGGCGGGGATTTTCCTGAAATTTTCATCAAAAGAAAAAGAAAAGGAAGATCGTGGGGATAGTATTATTGTTGACGAGATTTTGCAGGAAGGTGAAACCGTAGAAATAGACTCTGGCCTATCCGATGCCTACAAAGAGCTTACCCTGGATGAACTGCACCAAGAGTTGGAGAAAGCCGTTACAAGTGAGGATTATGAAAAAGCCGCAAAACTAAGGGATGAAATATCCAAACGCAATTGACAACCCTGAGATCATCCATTTATGAAAAATAATCTTTGGATTTTTCTATTTGTATTTATTCTCCCCTTTGTCTTAATCGCCCAGAACAACCCACCTCCAGATAGCCTCACCAAAATTGTTGAAACGCTGGCGTCCAACAACACGGATGTCCCAAAAATTATACCCAATCAGGGGTTTAACGGAACAAGTCTTTCCCGTGGCATATTGGGAATGGCCGTACTTATTCTAATTTCATTTCTCTTTAGTTCCAGCCGAAAAGCGATAAATTGGAAAACGGTTGGAATAGGACTGGGCATTCAACTACTACTGGCCATCGGAATTTTAAAAGTCCATATAGTACAAATTGGTTTCGAAGCAGTTGGAAAAATCTTTATCGGCATTTTGGACTACACCTTGGTAGGGAGCAAATTTTTATTGGGCAATTTATTAAATCTGGATAACCCCAATATTGGTTATGTCTTTGCATTTCAAATACTACCTACAATTATATTTTTCTCCGCACTGACATCCGTATTGTTCTATTTGGGCATCATACAAAGAATTGTAAAAGGATTGGCATGGCTACTGACCAAGTCGCTCAAAATTTCCGGTGCAGAGAGCCTTTCCGTGGCCGGAAATATTTTTTTGGGACAGACCGAAGCACCGCTTTTGATAAAGGCCTATCTTGAAAAGATGAACAGGTCCGAAATTCTTTTGGTCATGATCGGGGGAATGGCCACCGTTGCCGGAGGCGTTTTGGCAGCGTATATAGGATTTTTAGGAGGAGATGACCCCTTTGTAAGGCTGCAATTTGCAAAACACCTGTTGGCCGCATCGGTAATGGCCGCACCTGGGGCGGTGGTCGTCTCAAAAATACTTTATCCACAGACCGAGATCATAGACCTCAATGTAAGTATATCCCATGAAAAAATAGGATCCAATTTTTTGGATGCTATTTCCATAGGCACTACGGAGGGCTTAAAATTGGCCGTTAATGTTGGGGCAATGTTGTTGGTGTTCGTTGCATTTATAGCCATGCTGAACGGAATTTTTGGTTGGTTGGGTAACCTTACCTCCCTAAATGATTGGATGGCAGCGAATACAATATACAATCAATTTTCCTTAGAAGCTATACTTGGGAGCATTTTTGCCCCTTTAATGTGGCTTATCGGGGTAGCCGTGGAAGACATCTTCCTCATGGGCCAGTTGCTTGGCATTAAATTGGCTTCCAGTGAATTTGTGGGATATACCCAACTGGCAGAATTAAAAAACGGTTATAATGCAACCCATTTTACATTTAACAAATCTGTGATAATGGCCACATACATGCTCTGTGGTTTTGCCAACTTTGCCTCAATTGGAATCCAAATTGGAGGTATTGGTTCCCTTGCCCCGGGGCAGCGAAAAACATTATCCGAATTTGGTATGAAAGCCGTCCTTGGCGGCTCATTGGCATCGCTGCTTTCCGCAACCATTGCGGGGATGATCTTGGGTTGATGCCAAAGGGCTAATTATTAAATGATGTCTATTTTTAGAATTCAAAATCATTTTGGAAAGTAAAGTGCTTTCGAAAATCAGAATGGAATTGGTCTATAACATTCGTTGATAAATATTAACAATATGATTATCCGTATATTTCCCTATTTTTATTACCTTTAGCACACTAAACCATGTCATATGAACTTGATCGACTTTATATCCTCCTATCCTGACGAGGAAAGCTGTAAACAAAAATTCAAGGAATATCGAGACCAA
>JBGTBA010000044.1:0-3006 GCA_041749595.1 Flavobacteriaceae bacterium
CTTGCCGGAAAAAGCGAAAATTATGGACCCGAACAAGAACATCTCAACCAAGTTTTCGGTGCGCGATTGGAAATTTCCGGATTGATGGCGCAACAAGGCATCGGGATTGAGTTTTTGGAATACATCGCGCCGCCCGGTGGAAGAAAATATCTTGAAAACAGCAAAGCAACCGATCTTTGGCATTGGCATTCCTCGATTGAAGTGACAGATTTAAATGCAATATTCCAACAGCTAAAAAATCAGGACGTCGAAATCATTTCCAAAGAAATCGTCGATCTTAAAAATTCTAAACTCAACGCAGCTCGCGGTTTGATGATACGAGATTTGGATGGGCATGCTATTTTACTTTTTGAAAGGTGACAAAGAATTTTATTTTTTCACATTTCAACCTTAAACCATTTAAAAAACTCAAAACTTAAAACTTAAAACTATTGATATGGTACAAAAACCAAACAAACGACTTTTAGGCCAAACGGCCATCATCACGGGTGCAAATTCCGGAATAGGTGCAGCCATTGCCAAAGGATTGGGCATGGAAGGCGCCAACATCATTATCAATTATATCTCAAATCCGGAAGCGGCTGAAGAAATAGCACATGCCATTTGCAAGGACGATCTCTGTGGCCGCGCCATTCCTTTTAAGGCTGATGTGAGCAAAGAAGACCAGGTGCAAGCGATGTTTCAAACAGCTATCAAAGAGTTTGGAACGGTTGACATTGTGGTTCCCAATGCAGGAATACAAGTGGATTATCCGTTGCACGAAATGCCTTTAAGTGCCTGGCAAAAAGTAATGGATGTAAACCTTACCGGACATTTTCTCTGTGCACGTGAAGGACTCAAAGAATTTATTCGCCGCGGACCCAGACCGGAAGTTTCAAAAGCATTGGGGAAAATCATACACATCAGTTCGGTGCATGAGGTCATTCCGTGGGCCGGACACGCCAATTATGCTGCTTCCAAAGGTGCCATCGTCATGTTGATGCAAAGCATTGCGCAAGAATATGCGCCCCTAAAAGTTCGCGCCAACAGCATCGCACCTGGTGCCATCAGAACACCTATCAACAAAGAAGCCTGGGACACTCCGGAAGCTTTGGCAAAACTCAATCAACTGATTCCGTACAAACGCATCGGTGAACCGGAAGATATTGGATCGGCTGCCGTTTGGCTGGCTTCGGATGAATCGGATTACATCAACGGATCGACCATTTTTATCGACGGTGCCATGACCTGTTACCCCGGTTTCACAACAAACGGTTAATCAACTCCATTTAAAACCAGACCATTTTACGCCGTAGTAGCCACTTAAATCTTGCATTTGTCGGTATAATTTGAAAACCATTTAGATAAAAAATCAAAAAAATGAATAAAGAACAGGAACGTTTAGACGTGCATTACAAAGGCGATAAAAATTGGCTGAAATGGGGGCCTTACCTCAGCGAACGCCAATGGGGAACGGTACGCGAAGATTACAGCGAACACGGCGAAGCTTGGGATTATTTTCCCCACGACCATGCACGAAGCCGTGTATATCGTTGGGGCGAAGATGGTATAGCCGGGATTACGGACAGCCTTAATCGCCTCAATTTTGCCGTGGCACTTTGGAACGGCAAAGACCCGATTATCAAAGAACGTTTGTTCGGCCTCACAGGCCCGCAAGGCAATCACGCAGAGGATGTGAAAGAGTTGTATTATTACCTCGACAGCACGCCCACGCATTCTTACATGAAACATTTGTACAAATATCCCCATGCGGCTTTTCCGTATGAACAATTGGTGCAGGTTAACCGACATCGCTCTAAACAAGAAACCGAGTTTGAAATCCTGGACACCGGCGTATTCGACAACCAAAAGTACTTTGATGTTTACACGGAATACGCCAAAGCCAATGAAGAAGATTTGCTGATTAAAATCAGCGTACACAATCGAAGCGATGCCGATGCGCCCATTTCGGTAATGCCCAATTTGTGGTTTACCAATTTGTGGAGCTTTGGTCTTCAAAAAGAAAAGCCTATTTTGGAATTAACAAAAACAGAAAAGGATTTTTCGGAGGTTAAAGCGCATCATTCAAAATTAGGGGATTATTATTTCTATTTTGAAACTACAAATCGGACACTTTTTGCCGAAAATGAAACCAATACGGAACGACTTTACGGCCAACCCAACGGCACTGACCGACCCAAAGACGCCATTAATGATGCGGTGGTTTCGGGAGATTATGCCAAATTTGAAGGGGTTACCAAAGGCACCAAGTTTTCCCCACTGCACGAAACAGTAGTTCCCGCCGGAAAATCGGTGGTATTTAAATTCAAGCTGTCCAAAACACAGGCAAAAACCAATCCGTTGAAAGCATCCTTTGATAAAGTATTCAAAGAAAGGCTTCAGGAGGCCGATGAATTTTACAAAACCTATTCCAATCCGGAAACGCATGCTGATTTGACGAACATTCAACGGCAGGCATTTGCAGGTATGTTGTGGTCCAAACAGTATTATTACATCGACATTCCACAGTGGCTCAACGGAGACCCGGGTCAAGTGCCACCACCGGAAGCACGTAAAAATGGCCGAAATTCGGATTGGAAAACACTCAACAACCAGGATATTATTTCGATGCCCGACAAATGGGAATATCCTTGGTATGCCGCATGGGACTTGGCTTTTCATTGTGTGCCTTTGGCCATGGTCGATGCCAATTTTGCCAAAGAACAACTCGTTTTGTTCCTGCGCGAATGGTATATGAAACCAAACGGACAACTGCCCGCCTACGAATGGGCCTTTGGCGATGTCAATCCGCCTGTTCACGCTTGGGGCTGTTTGCAAGTCTATCGCATTGAAAAAGAAAAAACCGGAAAAGGAGATGTCAATTTTCTTAAAAAAGTATTTCAAAAACTACTCATCAATTTCACCTGGTGGGTAAACCGAAAAGACCATAAAGACAACAATATTTTTGAAGGCGGTTTTTTGGGATTGGACAATATTGGCGTATTCGATCGAAGTTCGGCCATTCCC
>JBGTBA010000045.1:0-15143 GCA_041749595.1 Flavobacteriaceae bacterium
GATGGTTCACTTGTTTTCAGGCCGGGAGGACACGGTGCCCTGATAGAAAACCTTAATGAACAGGATGCCGATCTGGTTTTTATAAAGAACATAGACAATGTTGTGGTTACAAAAGATCTTGCAGAGGTGGCCAAAAGCAAAAAAATCTTGAGCGGGTTGCTTTTAAAAGTCCAATCCCAAGCCTTTGCTTATGCTTCCCTTTTAGAAAAGAACAATCTTACCATTGAGCAGCTCAACGGGATAAAGCTTTTTTTAGAGGAAGAACTTAATGTGCGGTTTATAGGGAAGTTTGATACGTTTAGCCTTGGAGACCAAATTGAAATTTTAAAGGATAAGATCAACAGGCCCATTCGCATCTGTGGGATGGTAAAAAATGTGGGTGAACCGGGTGGAGGCCCCTTTTGGATCAGGGACGGTCACGGGCATATTTCACTTCAGATCGTTGAATCCGCCCAAGTGGACATGACTGATGAAAAACAGTTGGCCATTTTTAAAAATTCCACCCATTTCAACCCAGTGGATTTGGTCTGTGGATTAAAGGACCATAAAGGAGAAAAATACAATCTCTTGAATTTTATAAACCCGGAACAGGGGTTCATAACAAACAAGACCCAGGAAGGTAGGGAATTAAAAGCCTTGGAACTCCCGGGTCTTTGGAATGGGGCCATGGCGTTTTGGAACACTATATTTGTAGAAGTGCCATTACCAACCTTTAACCCGGTTAAAACCGTAAACGATTTACTAAAGCAAACACATCAAGTACGGGCATGATTTTATCATGAACACACGTGCAAATCACTCTGCTGCCACAATAGACGGTCAGCGGAGTGTGTAATTTTTACCCATTCTTTTGGACAGGCACACAACTTTATACATTTTATTTATTTCACAATTATCGTAATTATCTGTTAATCAATGCGTTTTATTTATTAGACGGATTGGCATCATTATTTCTATAGCATAAAGAGAAACGTAGATGTTTAATTTAAAAATAGAGAAGATGAAAAAATTAGTTTTTGCAACAGTGCTTACATTAGGTAGCTTGGCTACAATTTCTGCAACAACCCCTATTTTCCACGACGGAATCATGGAAACGGTAATCGCAGAGGAATTTACCGAGATTGATTTGGCGGATTTGCCAAGTGCCATTTCCGATGCGGTAGCAAAAGATCATCCTGGCGCTACCATTACAAAGGCTTTCAAAAATGAGGAAGCACAATATAAAATTGAAGTTGCCAAGGAAGACGGTACAGCCGTAGTATTGCATGCTGATGCCGATGGCAATTGGATTGATCTATAGATCTTTATTTCTTTAAAGTTTTTGGTTAGTTTGGTTTGGTTAAAGAGGCTGTCTTAATAGGGCAGTCTCTTTTTTTGTGGGTAACCAGAAGTGCGCTTTTTAGTAACATCGTCAAAAGCTGGGATATCCTAAAAAGTGTATTTTCTTTACACAACACCGGTATAACTTACCCATATTTACACAGTAGCACAAAACTTATAATGAGCACATCTATCTGTTTATCAACATTTTAAAAAATAAAATATGTTAAACTATAGAAGGGCATTATATTTTCAATATATAAAGCATTAGTAATCTTAAAAACAAGTATCATGAAAAATGTAATGTTCACAGTAGTATTGGCTTTAGGAAGTTTAACCACGTTTGCTTTCAGCACAAACGAGATCAAATCGGCAGTTACGGAATCCGTATTGCTTCAAGATGGTTTTTCTGAAATTTCGGCAAGTGATCTTCCCGCTGAGGTAAGTGGGGCATTGGCCAAAAACTACCCAACGGCCAAGATTAACAAGGTCTCTGTAAATAAGTCCAAGCAATACAAATTGGAAGTGTCATTGGAAGACGGTACCGCGGGCACGTTGTATGCCGATGAAAAAGGGAACTGGATAGAACTGTAGGATAACTTGAGTTATTTGTTTGAATCAAGTTGGTTTGGTAAGAAAGGGGTTGCTTTAGGGCAATCCCTTTCTTTTTTATGATAATTTTAAAAATGGCGCTGACTTTCTTGGGCTATTTTTACGTACTTAGATAAACCAAGAAAGTATATATGCCCAAAATCTTAATTATAGAGGATGATGCCGCTTTTTGCGAAATGCTTCAAAAATTCATTTCAAAGCATGGTCATGAAGCCGTGGGCAGTTTTACCGCCTTGGATGCCAAAGCAAAAATGAAGCAAATGGACTTTGATCTTGTTCTTACCGATCTCAGGCTTCCCGATGATGACGGCATTACGTTGCTATCGGATATCAAAAAAATAAACCAAAATATCCCGGTCATTGTAATGACGGGCTATGCCGAAGTGGGAACTGCGGTAACTGCCATGAAAAAAGGAGCATTCGATTATATCTCAAAACCCTTTACCCCGGAAGAAATCTTAATGCTTATTTCTAACGCCATAAGTACCTCAAATTCGCCGCTTTCCAAAAATGAAGGATCTTCTATTAAAACGAGAGCCGTTCAAGCCATAGATAACGATGTTGTTCACGGTGTTAGTAAAGCATCAGAAATACTCAACGAATACATAGCGTTGGTGAGCCCCACAGATATGTCGGTATTGCTAACCGGTGAAAGCGGTACGGGCAAAGAAGTTGCGGCAAGGACTATTCACGATCGAAGCAAAAGAAAGCAATTCCCTTTTGTGGCCGTAGATTGTGGGGCCATCCCCAAAGAAATTGCGCCCAGTGAATTTTTCGGACATATTAAAGGAAGTTTCACAGGAGCCATTGAGGATAAGATAGGCCATTTCGAGGCCGCCAACAAAGGTACCCTTTTTTTGGACGAGATCGGAAATTTATCCTATGGAAATCAGGTACAACTGCTAAGGGCCCTTCAGGAGCGAAAAATAAAAAGAATAGGGAGTACCGCTGAAATTTCAGTGGATGTTCGCATCATATCGGCTACCAATGAAGATCTTTTGGATGCCGTGGACAAAGGCAACTTCAGGGAAGACCTCTACCATAGGCTTAATGAATTTTCCATAGAAATACCATCGCTCAAGGCTCGTTCTGAAGACTTACTTTTATTTGCGGCCTATTTTTTGGAAACAGCCAATCGGTCTTTGGATAAAAATATCCTAGGATTTTCTCCGGCGGTTTTGGAGGTCTTTAAGGAATACCATTGGCCGGGAAACATAAGGGAACTCCAGAATGTCATCAAAAGGGCCGTTTTATTAACCACGGGAGATATCGTTGAAACAAGTGCCTTGCCCAAAGAGGTAACCCATTCGGAGCGGGAAAAGGGTAGATCAGAAGATTTTTCCAAAGATGCCTATGAAAAGGATCAAATACTGAAGGCCTTGAAAAGGACCAACTTCAACAAATCCAAAGCGGCACAGCTTTTACAGGTAACCCGGAAGACCTTGTACAATAAAATCAGCCATTATAAATTGGATCTCTAAGCAAATGTGCGTTTAATGCCAAACGCAACACGGTTTCCTTGTTTTGTAGTTGGCTAAAAGTGGCTTTTAAGCTTTTTACATCGGGTTGGGCATCTTTGGGCATTACTTCCAGTTTTTCCAATATGAGAACGATTTCGTTGGCCTTCAACTGTCGGAACATGGGTAACATTCTATGGGAAATGGCATTTATCTCCTTAAAATCTTTGGTGCCAATGGCTGTTTTTAAGGCTTGCATATTGGTTTCCGTATCCCTTCTAAATGTTTGCAAAACCTCATATATTGCTTCCCTATCATTCCCCAAAAAAGAGGAAATACCCGCTAGACTGAAAAGATTGGATGTGGTTTGGATGTATGCCTCGGCTTCTTGCGCTACCGGCGATGAAATGTTTGCGGGAAATAAATTGCCCAAAACCTCAAGAAAGCACGTTTTTGTGAATGGTTTTTGAAGGATTTTTGCAAATCCGGCAGTTGTATATGTGCTTGTGGGTAGGTCTTTTCTACCGGTCATGGCAATAACAGGCTGGCCTTTATAATGGATATACCCGGGCGATTTCAGTTTTTTGAGCACCTCGAACCCGTCAATGGAAGGCATCTGTATGTCGGTCAGCACTACGTCATAAACAAGGTTCATTTGGGGCATTATTTCATTAAAATTAGCAAAGGTATGCGCCGTAATCCGCTCAATTTGGCACACTTCCTTTAACAAGCGGAGCATGGATGGATCATCGTCCAAAATTAAGATACAGAGGTTTTTTCGGGGCATTTCCTTTTTTTTATCGGCAATTATCGGTGGGGTTTTAGACAGCTCCAACGCAAGTTGGATTGTAAATACACTTCCTTTTTTCTCCTCACTGGTCACGGTAATTGTTCCATGTAGCAGTGCTACCAGCTTTTTGGAAATGGTAAGTCCCAATCCATAGCCGCCATATTTTTTCTCTGTTTTTTCATCGCCTTGGGTAAATTCTTTAAAAATTGCCTCTTGTTGTTCTTTTTTTATGCCAATACCGCTGTCCGATACTTTGATCACCGTGTGGTATACATTCTTTTTCCTTTCTTCTGCGCTGGCCTCTATTTTGATGTAGCCTTCCCGGGTAAATTTATAGGCATTGCCTATAAGGTTGTTGAGTATTTGGCGGATTCGAAACGGATCACCAACCAAGGTGGCCTCCAGTTTGGGATCCATTTCCACTATAAGTTCAACTGGTTTCCCCTTATGGATTTCCTTTAAATTTTCAGCGATTTCCACAATGAGTTGGGAAAGGATAAAAGGGTTTTTTCCAATCTTTATTTTTCCGGCTTCGAGTTTGGAAAAGTCAAGTAAATCATTGACCAGATTGTGCACATACTGCGCCGCAGACTTCATGTTTTTTAAGTATTCTTTCTGTTTATCGGCCAATTGCGTTTGTTCCATAAGCTCCGAATACCCCGTAATGGTGTTCAATGGGGTACGAAGGTCGTGGCTTACGGTAGCTATGAGTTGTTCCCGGCTTTTTAATAGGGATTCGGAGTATTTTTTTTCTTTTTCCAAATTTTCACGGTATGTCTGTACCTTTCTGTAATCCTTAAGAATGAGGAACGTAAATGCCCCAACGATCAAAAATCCCAAAACGGAAGCAATCTGTGCCATACGGATGCTTTTTTGCAGGGCGGCCTCCTTTAAATTGTTGGTCTTATAATTGTTGATGATAACTTCCTGTTCAAAGGAAGATACCATGCGTTGCAGTTGTTGGGATAGGGCAATATCAAATTGTGTGATGCTTATTTCCTGTTGCGCCAATGAGTGTTGGGTTTGCAAGTCCTGAGTCTTGGCGTTGGTGAGCAGTAATTTGGTGGCGGTTAAAATTGAATCTACCTTTTCCGCGTTGGTGATCTGTTTTCCTTCCTCTGGCACGTTTTTGTTGAGAAAATCTACCCATTCCCTCAGAGTGCTTTGGGTTCTGGGAGGAAGCTCATAAAAATTGGGAGCCAGGCCCTCGGGGGTAATTTTACCCATGGAAGACTCAATGGAACTAAATTCCTTTAGGGCATCATCGATAGTACTGTTGGCTTCATTTTTGGCCCGCAGGTCGTGGAGTTTGTTGTTGTTGGCCACTTTTTTGCGCAATAACAGTTGTACACTGTCCAGTAGAGCCAATTGATAATCGCTCTGGGTTATTTTTTTTAACGTATCAATCTCTACAAAAATAGAATCCACTTTTTTTACATACGCATTAAAATTCTTTTTGCTCTTGCCTTGCAAGGCCAATTTGGATAAGCTTTCCGCCTCGTAAATATTGGTGAGTAACATCCCGGTCTTCAGTAATTTGGCATCCTTTTCCGTGGTTGTCTCCGTGGAAAAGAATACTTTGATTTCCGAAAAAATAAAAGAGCCCACCACAATGCCCAATAGGGCAAGAACAAGGTAACTGATGATTATTTTTAGGGTGAATTTCTTTTTGGACCTGCTCATGTATTTCGTTTAAAAATGAAAACTAACCATTAAAAATACGGATAAGATAGGCAAAGGGTTGATAAGACTCCGTTAATTATTTTTTCTTTTCGTTATGAAATCTAAAAAGGATGAATTACATTTGCCTCATCTCAAAGGGGTGCCGAATCCCGAACGAAAATCAGGTTGGTCCTGATATAAGTTCAGGACAAAGCTGAGATTATACCCAACGAACCTGGGCAGGTAATGCTGCCAAGGGAAGCTAAAGTAGCTCATTGGAGTTTCAAAGGTTTCTTTTTCCAACTCTTTTTGTTGCGGAATTAAAACCAAAATCTAGTATTAATTTAGAATAATAGCCCCTTTTATTCGTAAACAAAATTTACGAATGAAACCTATTTTCACAACGCTTGCCGTTCTTGGGCTGGCACTTTCCGCAAGTGCCCAAGAACAACTTATGGATTCTCTGGAGGGAAGTAAAATTGTACTGGATGAGGTCCTTGTTTCCGCTGTGCGTGTAACGAATGCATCGCCCATCACCTTTTCCAATGTAAGTAAGGAACAACTCAAACCTCGTAATCTGGGACAGGACATCCCTATTCTAATGAATTTTCTTCCGGCAGTGGTTACCACCTCAGATGCCGGGACAGGTATTGGCTACACCGGTATCCGTGTGCGGGGCAGTGATGCTACGCGCGTGAATGTAACCATTAACGGGGTGCCGTATAACGATTCGGAATCTCAGGGCACGTTTTGGGTTAATATGCCCGACTTTGCATCGTCTACCGAAAGTCTGCAATTGCAGCGGGGCGTGGGCACGTCTACCAATGGTTCCGGAGCCTTCGGTGCCAGTTTAAACCTGCTCACCGATGCCGTATCCGAACATCCGTACGGACAGATTTCTACCTCTGTGGGGAGTTTTAATACCCTGAGGAACAATATTAAATTCAGTACGGGATTGCTCAACGAACATGTGGAATTTTCGGGTCGCCTTTCGCGAATTACTTCGGACGGCTATGTGGACAGGGCAAGTTCCGAGCTGGATTCCTACTTTTTGCAGGGAGCCTACAAGGACAATAATACGCTCATAAAGGCCTTGTTGTTCGGGGGCCATGAAATAACGTATCAGGCTTGGAACGGCATCGATGCAGAAACCCTGGCCACCGAACGTACTTTTAATACCGCAGGCATGTTCACCGATGAAAACGGCATCACACAATTCTATGAAAATGAAGTGGACAATTACAAACAGGATCACTTTCAGTTGCATTGGAACGAACAGATAAGTACCGAATGGAATACCAATATCGGCCTATTTTATACCCGGGGCAGGGGTTTCTTTGAACAGTTTCGGGAAGACGACGATTTTGCTACCTATGGTTTTGATCCTATAGTGGTTGATGGAGCAGAAGTGAACACCACAGATCTTATTCGACGTCGCTGGCTGGACAATGATTTTTACGGGACCACCTTTTCTGCCAACTATAGCAAAGAAAACCTAAATGTAATTTTGGGAGGTGGCTGGAGCAACTATGAAGGGAATCATTTTGGGGAAGTGATTTGGGCTCGTTTTGCAAGTAACGTTCGGGACCGGTACTACGACAATAGTAGTGCCAAAAGCGACTTTAACAGTTTTGCAAAGGTTAATTATAGCATCAATACAAAGTGGAACCTCTTCGGCGATCTGCAATACCGAAGAGTGCATTACGAGGCCAATAGTCCGGATACCGGTTTGGTAGATGATACCTTTAATTTCTTTAATCCCAAAGCCGGATTAACCTATAATTTAAATAGTCAAAACAACTTATACCTTTCCTATGCCAGGGCCAACCGGGAACCTAACCGAGACGATTACGAAAATGGGAGCCCCCGCCCCGAAAGGCTAAATGATTTTGAATTGGGCTGGCGCCATTTTTCCGATAATGTACAGATCAACACCAATATGTATTACATGCGCTATAAAGACCAATTGGTGCTTACCGGTGCGCTAAACGATGTGGGATCGCCGTTGCGGGCCAATGTGGGAGACAGCTACCGTTTGGGGCTAGAGGTAGATGCCCATATTCGCTTGGGCAGGAAGTTTGTGCTGGCACCAAATTTGGCGTTGAGCACCAATAAAAATTTGGGATTTGTGTTTCAACGCGATGGGGTGTTGCAGGATTTGGGCAATACCCGCATAGCCTTTTCCCCCAATGTTATAGTGGGCAACAGCTTTACCTATCTGCCCTCGGAAAACCTACAGGTATCACTGTTCACTAAATATGTGGGCAAGCAGTACATGGGCAATATAGATGCCCAAAGCTCGGTGCTTGATGCCTATTCCCAAACCGATCTTAATGTGCAGTATGAGATACGTACCCAATTGTTCGTAAAAAGCATTGTTTTATCCGGTTTGGTCAATAATATCTTTGATTCTCTATACGAATCCAACGGTTTTTTCTTTACCTATGACGACGATTTCACCACGCCCGGCTCCATTACCACCATGGAGGGTGCGGGCTTTTACCCACAGGCGGGCATTCATTTTTTGTTGGGTGCTACGGTTACTTTTTAAAATTGGCCTACCTTGTCGTTTATAGTTTTAGAAATTCCCTATTCCCGGGTTGTTGTTGTAGGGGGTTTTCTACGCATACCTATTCTTTAGGAAAACATAGAACCAGAAGTTTGTATCCTGAAAAACGGCTATTAAACCAAATTCTTCATGTCTTGTTGAAAAGTTTTCCTTTGATGATGCTCCTTTTGAGTTTTTATGTATCGAAAAAAACCTTTTCAACTACCGATTCTGAAACAGAATAATCCGCATATCCTGAGTGCCAAGAGAATTTTTCAGGCATCAAATTATTTTGATTTACAAAATGCGAGCTGCTACCTTTTATTTGTTTGAGTATTTAGGAAATCGTTTTTTGAGGATTGAGTAAAAACAAACAATGGATATGGTCCGGCATTCCGTTGATTATTCTAACGGGGCAACCCTGATTGCACAATTGGTCCGAAATAAATTTGATGTGCCGTCTTTTTAATTTTGGAATGGATTAACGGAATCCGCTCTTTGGTTGCCCAAATGGCGTGTATCCATATTTTATTGAATGCGGCATATTTTTACAAATATAATTCATTTTATAAGCCGTTAAAAACGGTTAGGGTCTGTCTTCATTATCTATATGGCCCACGGGTTTAAACCGTGGGCTATATATGGTTAACAAACCACGTTTAATGGTTTTAACTATTTTCTACAATCTTTATTTCTTCTTCTGTCAGGTCGTACAATTGGCACATCAATTGGTCTATTTGGTTTTTTAAGTCTGTGGTGTGAAAAGTCCTTAACATAAATATTAATCCATCGGATTATATCAAAACCGCTTGTATTGGCAATTAATTTATTAAAAAATGAAGACTATAAAAGGCACGATGCGGCTAAGGACTATAAACTTCTTTATAATATGGTTTGGGCTACTTCCTAATTTCCACAGTTTAAAGTGGGAAAATGTTATATTCACCTCGTACTTATTAAAAACAATAAAAAATTAGCAATAGAATGCGACGGTTTTACATATCATTCAGGAATTGTAAAAATACAAGAATACATAAACCGACAACTTATTTTAGAAAGAGCAGGTTGGCGTTTTTTTAAAATACAAAGTACAGATTGGTTTTATCGTAACTCAAACATAAGTACAGACTTGATAAATTGGATTGGAGACAACACGACTGACACATAAACATCCTATAACAGCATAGGTTTCGTTACGTCCAAGTGACAAACAATGAAACCCATGTTGTCCCGAATACGGGAGGAACCGATTACAAGTCGGTTGTACCGAACCTCAGCGAAGTCGAAGGATGGAGTTATCGTAATTTTTTTCAGAGTGATATACGAGAGGCAGATGTACCTGTTTTTCCATGGAGGATTGTTATTGTGATTTTTAAATTGATTTCCTTCACCTTGTGGTATAGATGCCCTACACCACAAGCTGGTTTTTGCAGGCAGCAGCAATTAGGTCCATACCGATGTATTGGGCGGGTGATCTATCACTTGTTCCCACATATTAAAATGAGGGCATAAGCAACAAGAAAACCGAAATTTCGTATATTGTACTTCTGCAAAACTATCATGATGATAGGCTAGGTCGAAATAAATAAAGTATTATAAAACAGTATACCCGAAATGCTGCAAAAACTTCATTTAGAACATATTCTATTTCTGGACATAGAAACGGTTCCCGAATGCTCCTCATATAAAGAATTGGATACCACCAAACAAGAGCTATGGGAACATAAATCGCAGTACCAACGCAAGGACGGATATACCGCCGAAGAATTTTATGACAGGGCCGGAATATGGGCCGAATTCGGGAAGATCGTGTGTATCTCTGTAGGCTATTTTAACCTTAAAGGTGGAAGTAGAAATTTTAGGGTAACCACTTTTCACGGAGAGGAAGCCAAACTGCTAAAGGAATTTAAAAATCTGCTGGATTCCCATTTTAATGGTTCCCAGTACCTACTGTGTGCCCATAACGGCAAGGAATTTGATTTTCCGTACATTGCCCGCCGAATGATCATTAACAAGATAAACCTCCCCCATAAACTGGATCTTTTTGGAAAAAAACCATGGGAAATACCCCACTTGGACACTATGGAGCTCTGGAGATTTGGGGATTACAAACATTTTACATCCTTAAAATTGATGGCACATATTCTAGGCATAGCCTCGCCAAAGGAAGATATAGACGGCAGCATGGTCCGCAGTGTCTATTATGAAGAAAAAGATGTGGATCGTATTATAAACTATTGTGAGCGTGATGTAGTGACCATTGCCCAGGTTTTTTTACGATTGCGAAACGAGGAATTATTGGATGAAAGTGAAATACACAGTGTTTAGCCCTTGTAAAATTTAGTGCTTCTTTGCCCTTCCGTATCTTGGACCACCAACAGATAAAGTCCCGAAGACAAGCGGTTCACATCAATCCCCGAATCCTCCACATCGCCTTGTTGCAAAATTACGCCCGATGTGGAAAGAATGCTGTATTTGGCAATGGCGGAACGGTTTCCGTTCACAATAATATACTCCGTGGCCGGATTGG
This sequence comes from Flavobacteriaceae bacterium, assembly GCA_041749595.1. Taxonomy (GTDB): domain Bacteria; phylum Bacteroidota; class Bacteroidia; order Flavobacteriales; family Flavobacteriaceae; genus Aurantibrevibacter. Next base: position 10,920 of record JBGTBA010000045.1, read on the forward strand.
GATAAATGGAAATATCCATATTCCCAGGAACGGCCAAGGTTTGGTATTCCTCTTGTAATCCCAATGCGGTGGTTGCCCCTAAAAACCGAAACTCAAAAACGGCACTATATTCCGAAACCTTATTTTCGGTGCAAATAGTGCGCACCCTAATTTTATAATCGTTTTGGTTACGAAGGCCCTCTAAGGTGATTTTATTTTCTGAGGTAAGCAAGGTAATCCATGTATCCGAGGCCGCTTCGGAATATTGTACTTCAAAAACGGCATCAGTTATAGCCTCCCAAGTAAGTTCCACCGTCTTAGGATTGGCGGTACTAAGCTGTACGCCCGTTGGGGCAGTTAGCACGCAATCTGTAACCGCAATTCCGGAAACGATAAGGGAAAATTTCTGATTGCCATTTTTAAGTTCGCCCTTATGGCTTACTCTAACGATATATTCTCCCTGGGCATTTCCAATCTGTATTTTTTCAAAAGGATCAACTTTATTATCCCCTTTTGAGGCGGGTTTATCGGCATGCAATGCACTTAACTTCCACGGATAAAAGGTGGTTCCATCTTTAGAAATGCGAATATCCAAATCGTTCACTAAGGCCGGCGTAATATCGTTTAGAATTCCCTTGTTGACGTATTCTGCTGCGGGATCGGTCCATGAAATGGAGGCTTGTAACGGCTCATTTTCTGAGGCCTTTACCCTAATTTCATAGGTTTGTCCCTCTACCAGCTCCACTTCATCTAAAAGGGAATTAAAACCCCTGTCAGTAATAATTTGGGCAGCGGTCATCGCATTCATTACCCCCCAGCCCATTTTATAATCAGGTCCGGGCTGGCTTACGTCATCCGCGGAGTGCAGGGCTAGTCCCTTTAAGGTGGCAGCCAGCATATAGTCACCGTATAATTGTTCATAATATTGTTGTAAAAGTAACAAGGTTCCTGTAATGCCCGGAGTAGCCATAGAGGTTCCAAAAGAGGTGTCGTAAGCCGTATTATCCTTACCCGTGGTAGAAAAAATACTGCCTCCAGCACCGGCAATATCTGGTTTTATGCGACCATCATCTACCGGGCCAAAACTGCTATACCCGGCGGCATTGGCTTGGGTTAAGGTGCCTTTTGCATCTATTTTGGTGTCGGCAGCAGCCACTGTAATCCCATTTTTTGTCAAAGCAAAGCCCAACATTAAATCAAAACCATCTGTCGGGGCACCAAAAATAGGGGTGCTGTTATCAACCAATTTCTGAGCGTTTCCAGCTGCGGTAACCATAAGATAATAAGGCGCATTGTACATAATATGATCCCATTCCTGAGTAACTTTTATATAAGATCCAAAATACCAATTGGGTACTCTATCGGTTTGTATACCGTAAGAATGGTTAGAGAGTAAAAGTCCGTTCGCTGCGGCCTCGGCCACTTCTATTTTGTCTCTTGTCCAGTCGTAGGTTGCAGCATTAGCGTTAAAGGCAACTCCTTTGGCCTTTGCCTTTACCCCTTTGGAAATCAATGTTCCCATAACCATGGTGGCATGGGCATTTGTACTGCCCGTGGCATCGCCCAATGACACTCTGGAATCAAATTCCTGATGCGTCGATAGTGCCGTGCCACCATCCCAAATACCGACATTCATGCCCTTACCATCAATCCCTAATTGCAGCAGCCCGGCACTGTACAAGGTGTTGGCTCGTGAAACGTTTGTGGCATAGTCGCTGAAAGTGGTGTAGTATAAAGGGGTGCCGTCCGCTCCAATAGCTTGAAGCTCTATATAGCCACCATTGGGAAGCTCTTCGGAAATTTTCCATCCCCTTGCAGCTGCCATTTGCAGTAGCTGTTTCCGCTGGGCAACAAAATTATTCTTTAACATTCCGGTGAAAAATTGTAATTTGGAGGACTGATAATGCTCCTTAATTTTCTGTTTCTGGGCTTCGTTTTGACCGAAAGTAAAGAAGCATCCCAAAAGGAGCTGTACTAAGACCGCAACTGTACGAATCCTGTTCCGGGTAGGTTTTTTGTAGTTCATGGCGGTATTTTATGAAAGATTTGGGCTACAAATATACAAAATTACTGACATATAATCGATAAAACTATTGATTTATTCGATGAAATGCATTGTTGCTTTTCGATTTTAAAGTCCGTTGCAGCCCTTTATTCAAAAATTGGAGTGCTATGTATTATATTTCAACTGAATATACACCGGAAAATGATCGCTATAGCCACCTAGATAATTATTTCCGGCATAAGTTCGGAAAGGGTTCCCTTTTAGTTTTCCTTCCCATTCCTTTAAAAAAGGATCATCAAAAATGTCCGCATGGGCAAATGTGTGGGTCTGTTTCTGGTAATTGAAGAAGCTATGGGACAGGATGATCTGGTCAAACAAATTCCAATTTGATTTATGGTTTAGCGTTCCCCGAACAGGCGATACCAATTTTTCCATCGGATTGTAAAGGGCTTCCAGTTCTAAAAGCGATTTAATACTCGCCGACTGGGGGTTGTCATTAAAATCACCCATAATAAGGTAATTGGCATTTTCATTTTGGTTCCCTATGCTTTGGACAAAAGCCTTAATCGTTTCTGAGGCCTTAATCCGCTTGTATTCTGTTATCGCTGCGCCTTCTCTTCGGGAAGGCCAATGATTTACAAAAACATGTACCTCCTCCTTATTAAGTTTTCCATGCACATATAAAATATCGCGCGTTTTATCCGGTTCTCCGTTAGGATTATGCACTAAGAGTGGAATAGGTTCAGCATGCAGTACCTCAAAATAATTCTTTTGATATACCAGAGCATTGTCTATCCCCCGTTCATCAGGAGAATTAAAATGCACCAAATCATAGTCCCACTTCCTTAAATGAGCTGTTTTCAAAACATCTTTTACCACCCTTTCGTTTTCTACCTCAACCAGTCCTAACAAGGTTGGCGGTTGCTGGGTGGTTTTTAGTCCTATTTCCGAGATGGTCTGCGACAGTTTATGTATTTTATTTTGGTAGCGCCTTGTATTCCATTTTTTTTGTCCCAAGGGTGTAAATTCATCGTCCAACGTTCGGGGATCGTTTTTCAAATCAAATAAATTCTCTATAGGCAACCTCTAAAAACTCACGGAGCAAAAATCGGCTAAAGATTATTTGAATAAACCATTGATTTTCAGTATATTTACTCTTGATATGAAGACATTTAAGAGACAACGGGATTACGGATTTTTTGACCAAGATATACGATTGGGCAAGTTAAGCAAGTTGGGGGATCCATTGGAAAGGTTGAACAACGGTGTTGATTTTGGGATTTTCAGGAAATTATTGGAAGACAGCCTGATAGCACCAGCCAGGGGCAAAGGTGGGCGGCGCCCCTACGATTATGTCATGATGTTCAAGATATTGGTACTCCAACGATTTTATAACCTATCCGACGACCAAGTGGAGTACCAGATAAATGACCGCATGAGTTTTATGCGGTTTTTGGGCCTGACCATTTCAGACGATATACCGGACAGCAAGACGGTCTGGAACTTTAGGGAGCAACTGATCGATCTGGGATCTATCGAAACGATGTTCGATCTGTTTTTGAAAGAATTGGAGAGATTGAACCTGGCGGTAAACCAGGGCAAAATAATAGATGCCAGTTTTGTGGAAGTGCCCAAGCAGCGCAACAACAGAGGGGACAATAAGACCATAAAGGAAGGAAAGATCCCCACGGCCTTCCAAGAAAGGCCCAATAAGTTAGCCCAAAAAGACACCGATGCAAGATGGACAAGGAAAAACAATATAAACTATTTTGGATATAAGAACCATGCAAAGGCAGATGCAAAGAGCAAGATCATAACCAAATATACGGTAACGGATGCAAGCGTGCACGATTCACAGGAAATAGGCAACCTGCTGGATGAAAAGGACCATGGGGAGGAATTTTATGCGGACAGTGCCTATACGGGGGAAAATCAATCCAAGATCATAGACAAGAACAAGATGATAAACAAGGTCTGTGAAAAGGGGTATAAAAACAAGCCCTTGACCGAACAGCAGAAGGCGGGCAACACGGAAAAATCAAGGATACGTTCACGGGTAGAGCATATATTTGGGTTTATGGAACTGAGCATGAACGGCATGTACCTGCACAACATTGGAAAAAAGAGGGTTGCGGCCATAATTGGCTTGATGAACCTGACCTATAACATGTTCATAAAAATCCAATTGACCGCCATGTAATGGGGAAGGTGCGCTTAATAATGGAAATAATAAAATGCAT
>JBGTBA010000046.1:0-3629 GCA_041749595.1 Flavobacteriaceae bacterium
GTTGCTCATCTGCACAATGGGGGCAATCATCAAACCCAACAAAAAAGTAAAAGATAAGAATTCTCCGATAGTCAGTTGGTCCATCATTATTTTATATCCGCCAATTCCCATAATTCCTGTGGTTGCCACTCCCAAAAGAAAAGTGGATGAACTGGTCATGAAAGCGGTTGCGGTAAGGCTCTTTTTAACATTCTGGAACAGTTTTTCTACGCCACTTTCAAAGACCTTGTGTTCCTGTTCTTCTGCATTAAAACCCTTTATCACCCGAATTCCACCCAACGTTTCTGTAAGTCGCCCGGTAACCTCGGCATTGATCTTGCCCCGGTTTCTAAAAATGGGACGGATAATCTTGAAGGCTTTTAAGGCCACAATCGCAAAAATAGCCAAGGGAACAAGGGTAAACAAAGTCATGGACGGACTTATTCGGAGTAACAAAATGAGCGATACCACAGCGGTAATCGAGCCACCCACCAATTGCACCAACCCGGTTCCGATAAGATTGCGCACGCCCTCGACATCCGTCATGATACGCGAAACCAAAGCCCCGGATTTGGAGTTGTCGAAAAATCGGATAGGCAAAGAGAGCACTTTTTTCTGTACTTGCGCCCGGAGTTCGGAGATCAGATATTGTGCTTGTACACTCAGGATTTTGGTGAGTAGGAAAGACGCTACCGCCTGCACCAATATGGCAAAAGCGACTGAAAAAACCAATATCCGAAGCATTTCCATGTCCTTATTCGGAATCACATCATCCATAAAAAATTTCAGGGAAATGGGGCCGACAAAGCTGGCAGCATTGCTTATGACGATGAGGAGAAGACCTACAAAAACCAGGTTGCGGCGAGGCCAAATAATGGTTTTGAAGGCTTTGAGGATGGTTACTTTTTTATCGGACATAGTGTGTGTTTGTAGCAGAAAATTGAAGCTGCAAGTTACTTGAAAAATAAAGGAGTTGAGATTGAAATTTACTGATCTTTAGTTTAAACTGAAACTTCTCCGCCCTTTGGGTCAGGGATTCCGATTTACCACTCCGTGGGAGAGGTCGGAACTGCTTTTTTCCAGTTTCGGGTGTGGCGAAATATAAAATTTCCGTTTTTGACCTTTTTTGACGAAGATGAAATTCGAGAAATGCCTCTATCGCTATACTTGAGGATAGGCAGCTTAAGGAAATTTTTTATTGGTAAAAAATTAGTTTTTCTATCGGAAGAAATTTAAATTCACTTTGTAAGCTAAAAAAGGCTGTTATGAAATTGGTATATCTTCTCCTACTTCTTGGGATTTTTGGTTGTAAAAACGAAAAACCGCTCTCCGAAACAGAACGCTGGCAAGCACAGGCAGAAAATGTAACCATTATTCGGGACGATTTTGGCGTGCCGCATATTTATGGAAAAACAGATGCCGATGCTGTTTTCGGCTTGTTATATGCCCAATGCGAAGACGACTTTAACCGCGTGGAGCAAAACTATATTTGGGCTACAGGCCGACTGGCAGAGGTGGAAGGCGAAGAAGCGTTGTATAATGATTTACGGGCGAAATTGTTTATGACCCAAGAAGAGGCCATGGCCAATTACGAAAAAAGTCCGGAATGGTTGCAAAAACTATGCAATGCTTTTGCAGATGGGATTAATTATTATTTGCACACACATCCTGAAGTTAAGCCCAGATTATTAACCCGTTTTGAGCCCTGGATGCCCATGTACTTTAGTGAAGGGTCCATAGGCGGGGATATTGAGAAGATTTCTTTAGCTAAAATTAAAGCCTTTTACGATTCTGGGTTAGCCCTTCCTGAAGCTCAGGAGAAGCTCCACCAACAGGAGCAAAAGGAGAAAGAACCTCAGGGCTCTAACGGTATCGTTATTTCCGGAAAGTTAACTAAATCAGGTAATGCCATGCTGCTCATTAATCCGCATACGTCCTTTTATTTTCGGGGAGAAGTGCATGTGGTAAGTGAAGAAGGCTTGAATGCATATGGTGCCGTCACCTGGGGACAGTTTTTTGTCTATCAGGGGTTTAATGAAAAAACAGGGTGGATGCATACCTCTACCTACGTAGACATAATGGACGAATTTATGGAGACCATAGAAAACCGTGATGGAAAGCTGGTTTATCACTATGGCGAAGAATTGCGTCCGGTAACCTCTTATGAAATAAAACTAAACTATAGGGATGGGGACATAGTAAAGGAGAAAATTTTTCCGGCACATAGAACGCATCATGGCCCCATCACGCATCTGGAAGACGGGTATTGGGTAGCTACCGCGATGATGTGGAATCCACCAAAAGCCTTGGAACAATCTTATGTGCGCACCAAACAGAACAACTATTCCGGTTTTCGGGAAATGATGGACCTCCGCACCAATTCCTCCAACAATACGGTTTATGCCGATGCAGAAGGGAATATTGCTTATTTCCACGGCAATTTTATTCCCGTTCGCGACACTATTTTTGATTATAATAAACCGGTGGATGGCAGCGATCCCAGAACGGATTGGCGGGGCTTGCATACGGTGGATGAAAATATTTTGATAAAAAACCCGGAGAACGGCTGGATCCAAAATTGCAATTCAACGCCCTATACTGCGGCCCTCGAGTTTAGTCCCAAGCGGGAAAATCATCCCAATTACATGTCCAACGACGTGGAAAATTTCCGGGGTGTGCATGCTATTGGATTATTAACTAACAAAAGCGGTTATACGCTAGACAGCCTGATACAACTGGCACATGACCCGTATTTACCGGCCTTTGAACAATTAATTCCTGGTTTGGTAGTCGCTTACGACAAATCGGCCAATAAACATCCAAACCTCAAGGCACCTATAGAGGTACTGCGCCACTGGGATTTTAGAACTTCCAAGGAATCCGTGGCCATGTCGCTGGCCCATTATTATGGTACCTTGTATGGGCAATTGGGGGAACGTCCGGAGAACATGACGGATATGCAAGTCATGCTTTATTTTGGTACAGCTTCGCCGGCTGCCGAACGCCTCACCATATTGGAAAAAACAGTGGAGAAATTGGAAGTCGATTTTGGCACCTGGAATATTCCATGGGGCGAAATCAATCGGTATCAACGCCTAAACGGGGCTATTCGTCAGCCTTTTGATGATGCCAAAGCAAGCATTCCCATAGGTTTTGCTTCCGGCACATGGGGTGCGTTGGCGGCCTATGGTGCTGATTATCATAATAACACCAAAAAGCTATATGGAACCCGTGGCAACAGTTTTGTGGCCGTGGTGGAGTTTGGCAAAAAAGTAAAGGCCAAGACCATTATGGCTGGTGGACAAAGCGGCGACCCCACTTCCCCTCATTTTAATGACCAGATTCAGCGCTATGCTGATGTACAATTTAAAGAGGTGCCTTTTTATAAGGAAGATGTGTTGAAGCGGGCGAAAAGGACATATAGGCCGGGAGAATAAATCTGCATGGTGTAGATTTTTTATTGCCATTAAAAGTAACCTTGCAAACTAAAAAAAACGGCATTCAATATATGGCAACCTCTAAAAACTCACGGAGCAAAAATCGGCTAAAGATTATTTGAATAAACCATTGATTTTCAGTATATTTACTCTTGATATGAAGACATTTAAGAGACAACGGGATTACGGATTTTTTGACCAAGATATACGATT
>JBGTBA010000047.1:0-2927 GCA_041749595.1 Flavobacteriaceae bacterium
AAATTGTAGCGTGGGCAGGTAAGGTTATTTATTCATTAAAGATCTTAGCGAAAACAGGGAACCTAAAAGCATCAAACAAGCTATGACTTTATTACCATTAATCTGGTTTTGCTAAATGTATGTGTATGAAGTTTTATATTAAATATATGGTTTCCCTTCGCTGTAAAATGGCGGTAAAGACGAAATTGGAAGGCATGGGATTCCATGATTTTACAGTAAAACTTGGTGAAGTCGATATCCAGGACGAAGTAACAGAGGAGCAATTGGATATGTTAAGAGAGGAGCTATTGAATGTAGGCCTGCAATTGTTGGACAATAAAAAAGCCATTATCATTGAAAAAATTAAAAGTGTGGTCATTGAAAGCATACATTACGCAGACATGCCACTGAAGCTTAATTTTTCCCATTTTTTGGTTTCCAAACTTAAGCTGGAGTACAACTTTATGTCCAATTTATTTTCTGAAACCACCGGGGTAACCATAGAACACTTCATAATTTCGCATAAAGTGGAACGTGCCAAGGAATTGCTCTTATATGACGAGCTCAATCTCACGGAAATAAGTCAGGTCTTAGGGTACAGTAGCGTGGCCCACCTATCTAACCAATTTAAAAAGATCACCGGATTGACGCCGACTTATTTCAAAGAGCTAAAAGAAAATAGAATGCGCCTTTCTTTGGAGGACATTTAATCAATACACTAACAACTAAATTTAAATATCATGGGAAATTTACTTTATTACATTGCCGTTATTCTTATAATTCTATGGCTGGTGGGCTATTTGGGCTATAGCGCAGGGGGGCTTATCCATATACTTTTGGTTATTGCGGTCATTGCCATTTTGTTCAGGATCATATCCGGTAGAAAGCCACTTTAAACGACCACGCAGATTTTCTACTTTTTCTGAGGATTTTCAATAGCTGGGTCTTGAGTTGTAATCATGTAATTTATAGGTGCAATTCTATAACACCTTAGAGCTGTAATGGATGCACCTTTGTTTTGTGGAACCGATTTCACAATAAAGCACTAACGTATGAACACAACAGAAATGAAAGGCAATTGGAACGAGCAAAAAGGCAAATTAAAACAGAAATTTGCAACGCTTACAGATAACGACTTGGCGTTTGCGGAAGGGAAAAAAGAGGAGATGATGGGAAAACTGCAGATAAAATTGGGCAAGACAAAGGAAGAATTGCACAAGCTTATATCAGAACTGTAGCCGGCTTTTACTTTTAACTACAAATACCGTACAACGTAATGATTTTGAAAGGTATCTTATTTAACACGGATTAAACAAAAATAATGAAGAAAAAAATATCTTTTACCCTTGTTGCACTTTCAATTATTGCAACAACTACAACCTTTACCGGTTGTAAGTCGGCCGCCCAAAAAGAAGTTGCTGCCCAAAATGACGTAGTAGAGGCAAGAACGGATCTCAAAGAGGCCAAAAAAGACCTTGCGGACCAGAAAGAAGCGAGTGCGGAAGAATGGGAAGCCTTTAAGGCCGATGCCAAGATCCGGATCGCAGAGAACAACAAGCGTATTTTGGAACTAAAAGCCAAAATAAACGACCCCAAAAGTACTCATAACGAAATCTACGCCAAGAAGATAGCCAATTTGGAACAGAAAAACAAGGACATGTCCATAAGCATGGAAAACTATGAGAACAACAAAAGCAGCGATTGGCAAGTATTTAAGCGTACCTTTAACCAAGATATGGACCAATTGGGCAAGGCGCTGAACGATATGGTCACTGAAAATTAACCTCTGGATTCAGTATGGTACAAAGGTGTGCCAATACCAAAATTCGTTTTTAGTTGCAAGGAACATATAGGGCACATAATTAGAAATGATAAACCTCATTTAACCATAAAAAGGACAAATGAGGTTTTTTAATTCTGATGACTTTGGTGCGGCAAAAAATGCCAGGTATCTTTCACTAGTTTAAAATCGAAATAAAATGAAATCAATTGAAAATACGGAAGTAGAAAAAAACAAAGTGCACATTATTGTAGAGATCATTGAGTATATACCCAATTCGGTCGTAATAAAAACCATTCTTAAAAAATCTACCGGCAATATCAGTGTAATGTCCTTTGACAGTGGGGAGGGGCTTACCGAAAAGATATCGCCGTTTGATTCGTATGCCCAAATTATTGAAGGCAAAGCCGAGATAGTTATTGATGATAAACCATTCTTCCTCAAAACCGGTGATTCCATAATCATCCCGGCTCACAAATCGAACTTGATAACCCCCAATGGACAATTCAAAATGATACTCACGGTCATAAAAAGCGGATATGAGTGAGTTTTAGGTAAGGTGGACAATAAATAAATCTTTTAAGGCAGATCCATGAAAAAACATCAAAATATGATTGATAAAGACCACTGCCTTATGGACGCCATAGTACAGGTTACCCAAAGCATCCATGAAACACATCCGGAGTTGTACCTTCTGCTTACGGAAACCCCCTTGTTTCTTTCACTCCATAAAACGGGGAACTCGGAGTCGGCTTTTCAGGAATACCTGGAATCCCTGAAATTGCAATTGAGAACATTCAATACGCAAAGCGGTAAAAACGATGAAATCCTGTAAGTTTTTACCTAAATCATATAAGCTCCAAATTCCTAAAAGCGGTTATATTTAGGAAGTATTAAATGGGTTCAAGCGCACAGAAAAAAGAAATACCGTAATTATGCGGTAAGCCTGCCTAGAGATAGGCCGGTGTATGGTAGTTTGGTTGGTTGGTTTAAAAAGGGGGCAAATCATCGCTCCCTTTTTTTATTCAATCTAAAGATTCTCCGACCCTTGGGTCGGGGTTTCCGCTTTACCTCTCCTTTGGAGAGGTCGGAACTGCCTTTTTGCAGTTCCGGGTGAGGTAAAATACAAAATTTCGGTTTTTGGCCCTGAGGCCAAAATGAAACTGGC
>JBGTBA010000048.1:0-2967 GCA_041749595.1 Flavobacteriaceae bacterium
AGGGCGATCAGCAGGGAACAGCTAAAGGAAAACATCAACGGTTTCATGAACAAAAGGAAGCAGGACAGACCGCAGGTGAAAAAATATTTCCACCATAGGCACGCCAAGTATGCCGCCTAGCAATTTAATAGGAACTGATTAACCTAACGATTAATAAGCGAGGGATCGGCAAATATATGGGACGGAAAAAATCTGTCGTTTTATATTGAAAAAGAATTCAAAACTGCGTTGGGTGTTCGGCAATGCCAAAGATTGTTTAAAAAACCAGTGTTTTTATCAAAAAGAGCAAGGCCGATTGTACCTAAAGGGGATGCGTCGAAAAAGAAAGCGTCGAAAGAAGAAGATATTATTGGTTTTATACAATGCGGGATACCATCACGCAAAAATAATTCAGCCATGGTTAGGGGAAATGAAAGATGTGATTGAATTATTTTTCCTGTCCCCGTATTCGCCACACCCGAACACTATAGAAATGTTGTGGAAGAAAACAAGAAGAGCGGTTACACACAACGGGCTTTTTGAAAGTTTGGACAATCTGAAATATGATTTGAAAATGAATCGGAATCAATTTACAATAGTTAATGAAGAATTAAAATCACTAACCGCATTTATATAAGTCGTTTATAGTTGGAGATGAAAGTCAAATCACCTGCAAATTGTTTATCTTAAAGTTGAAACGAACTATTTGAAGTTACAAAACATTTCGAAAAAAATGCTGACGATTTGTGAACTCGTTTATATCAAACTAAAAGAAATCAAATGACAATAAAAACATGCAAAACACTATAAACCAATAAGTTTTTTACTATATTGATTTATTTTAAAAGTGAAAAAGTAGCCTCACCAAGAATCGAACTTGGATCTAAAGTTTAGGAAACTTCTATTCTATCCGTTGAACTATGAGGCCATAATGGAAATCAGCAAAAACCGAAAACCAAGGTGGCAAAAGTAAATTTTTTTGGGGAAATAGCGACCTGCATTCTTGTTTTTATGTGTGCAAAGGGTTTTATCCCTGTTTTCCATAGCGGTGGAGACACCGGGAAAGGTGGATTCCTAATTGTGGGCAATTTTAAAATGTCTGGATAGGCTTCCCTTTTAAAGCTGTTTGGTAACCACCCCTACTTCCCCAAAGGATGTCCGGAAATCATCGCCTTTTACTTTTAGTGCTTTTATTTTGATATATCGTCCTTTTGTCGGTGTAAACGTAATCTGCCGCTCTATGGGATTATTGATGATATTGCCAAATTCCCCTTTAGCCACGGTATTCCAGGACCTGTTGTCCGCACTGATCGAAAAAACAAAATCGGTTATGATTCCGAAGGGATACCGCTCTTGCATGGGCCAATATGTAAAACCGTTTAAGATATGCTCTTTTCCTAGATCAATTACAATTTCCTGAGGTGTGGTAACCCCATCAACCGTAGCCCAAAAGGTGGTAGGATCCTCATCTATAAGTTTATAAGTGTCTTTTATATCTCCTGATGAGATATAAGCCACCTTCCAGTCCTTTTTAGGAATATCGAAATACTTTGAGACCGTTTCCGTTTGCCTGCCATCATCAGGATTCACGGCAATGGCTTTGAAGGTTGTAGGCTTTTCCACCAAAAAAGGTTCGGTATATTTTTGAGATGCGGTTGATGGATCATTGCCATCCAACGTATAATATATTGAAATGTGCTTATCTGGGGCAGAAAGTCGCACTAAGCCATCCCTGTTTCGGTGTATTTCAGGCTTGGTCAAGAGGTTGGGCGCACGGTACAATGCGATGTTGGATAGGGTAGGCGGCCCTTTTGCATCGGTAATTTCCACCTTTATCTTTGAAGCCTTAACGGTATCGAATCTTAAGATCCGCTTTAACCCAATCGTTGTCTGTTGGTCTATTTGGACCCAATGCCCATCCACTTCCGCAAATATTACGAAGGATTTTATTCGTTGTCCCAGAGGAATATACTCCTGTAAGACGATCCTGTTTACTTCTGTCGGGGTTTTGAAATTGATGGTCAACGATGCTTTTACGATACCGTCATCTGTAGTCCAAAAGGTTGATTTATCTCCGTCGATCGCCATACCAACTCCAAACGTAGCACTGTTTCCCCGAACATTGCTCGCCGTAACCGTTTGGTGTAGCGCTAAATTGGTCTGAAAATCCTTGCCCAATTGCGACTTTAGTGCCATCAATTGCTGTACGTCTGTTTCATGGACCAAACCCCTGTGATTTACCGGAAGGTTTAACAGAAAAGAGCTGTTTCTACCCACAGAATTATAGTAAATATCCAATAGTTGCGAAAACGATTTTACTTGATGATCTTCCGACGGATGGTAATACCAGCCCGGACGGATGGAGACATCGCATTCCGCAGGAACCCAATGCGTACCATCTTCATGGCCGGATCGCAGTTCTACATATTTTGGCCAACCGGGATATACCTCATCCCTTCGGAGGATGCTCCAATTGGTCTCGTTGGCCCAGCCTTCTTCATTCCCCACCCAGCGCACATCGGGCCCACCATCTCCAAAAATAACCGCTTTGGGTTGCAGTTCGCGTACAATTTGAATGGCCTTATCCCACTGATAATAGGTTTTATTATCTATTTTACGGGTTTCATTTGCGCCACCGTAATATCCGGAACCCCCATTGGCACCATCGAACCAAACTTCGAAAATGGGGCCGTAATCCGTCAAAAGTTCCCGTAGTTGGTTGTGGAAATAGGTTACGTATTCCGGCTTGCCATAATCAGCATGGTTGCGGTCCCAAGGCGAGAGGTACACCCCCATTTTAAGTCCGTATTCCTTACAGGCCTCGGCCAAATCTTTAAGCACATCACCATTGCCATCCTTCCAAGGGGAATTCTTAACCGAATGTTCGGTGTATCTGGATGGCCATAAACAAAACCCATCGTGGTGCTTTGCCGTAATGATGATCCCTTTCATCCCTGCTTCCTTGGCAACCCTTGCCCATTGGCGCGC
>JBGTBA010000049.1:0-22110 GCA_041749595.1 Flavobacteriaceae bacterium
CCATTGGCACATATTTTTAGCGTGCATATTTACAATAGGTTTATTTTTGGTTAATTTTCTTATTCTTTTAGCATGTTAGAAGCTGTAATTGTAGATGATGAAATAAAAGCCCTGCAGAGCCTGTCGTGGGAGCTTACCAACTTTAGTGATGAAATTAAGGTCCTGGCTTCTTTTACAGACCCCTTTGAGGCGTTGGATTTTTTGGAGAACAACACCCCCGATTGCCTTTTTTTGGATATTGAGATGCCTACCATGGATGGTTTTCAGTTCATTCAAAAATTAAAAAACAAGGGGTTTCCCGTGGTGATCACCACGGCCTATAACCAATACGCCATAAAAGCGCTGAAGAATGAGGCCATAGATTATTTATTGAAACCCATAGATACGGATGATCTGAACGATACTATCCTAAAGATCAAAAAATTCAATTCCAGAAACTTTACCGCGGAAAAATTGGAAAAGATATTATTGAACTTACATTCCAATCCCATCCAAAAAAAAATAACGATCAACACAGACGGTAAATTGCTTTTTCTGGGCAGCGATGAAATACTTTATGTTGAATCTGATGGAAACTATAGTACCATTTATCTCGTGGATGGGCAAAAAATCGTGCTGACCAAAAAATTGAAGGAAGTCAATGAGTTGCTTCCTGTGGATTCTTTTTTTAGGATTCATAATTCATTCATCGTCAATATCAACAAGATAAAGGAATTCCTCAAGACAGATGGGTATGTAGTTTTGCAGTCCAACCACAAAATACCTGTTTCCCGACAAAAAAGATCCGATTTTTTGGATATGCTCTAAACTTCCCGTATGCGCATTTCAACAAAAAAAACATCCACAAGGAAATTGGCGCATTTTACCAAATATGTTGGTTTTATTCTGGCTTTTTCAGTTTATTCTTTTGGGATTTCCCAAGAACTGCCTTACTCCTTCAAAAGAACCGTAGATAGCCTTATCCGGGTGGCCCCAAAGACTTTCGGGGCGTTGGATTCGGTGTTGAAAGCCAATCGGGGCGATACCGTGTCCATGCGGTATTTCAACAATGAGGCCGTCAATAAAAAATACTTGCACGGTCAGGCATATGCCTTAAACCAATTGGGCATAAAATACCGGGACATTTCACAATACGCCAAAGCTGCGGTGCTCCACAAAAGAGCTTTGGAGGTGGCAACTGAGTCCGATAATCTTGAACTCAGGATATTTAGCCTTAATATGTTGGGCGTGGTCTACCGCCGGAGCGATGCCATAAAAACGGCACTTGACTATAGCCAAGAAGCACTGGATCTGGCCCTAACCGTTGAAAACCCTTCCGATGGGATAAAACGGAACATAAATGTTTCCCTTAATGGCATAGGCAATATTTATCTATCCCTGGAGCAATATGATCTTGCAATTGCACAGTTTCAAAAATCCATGAAACTGGAAGAAGAACTGGGCAACACATTGGGATTGGCCATAAACCAACAAAATATTGGGGAGTGTTTGGAGGCTAAGGGACAATTGGAAGATGGGTTGCAAAACTATCGCATGTCATTGGCCTACAATGAAGAAATAGACTCAGATAAGGGAAGGATAATTTGCAAAAACAGCATTGCGCGGGTTTACATTAAGCAAAACAAACTGGAAGAGGCACTGGAAATACTTGAACCTGCCTTGATGTCATCGGAAATATTGGGGGACAAGTTCATTATCACCGCTGTCCAGATCAATCTTGGATGGGTCTTAATGCAGTTAAAACGATATCCCCAGGCCGAACAGAACCTTTTGGAAGGTCTGCAACTGGCCATGAAATACAATTTACCAAGTTCTATTTCACAAGCCTATAATTTTCTTTCGGACTTATCCCGGCAACGCGGTGATTATAGAAGTGCACTGGATTATTATCAAAAGGGGGCGAAGTTTAACGAAGATCTTGGCAGGGATCGCAACCTAAGGTACGTCAATGATATGATAATTAGATATGATTTCGAGAAAAAGACCAACCAAATTGCAGTACTGGCCAAGGAAAATGAAATTGTGAAACTTAAACTGCGCAGGAATCAAAACACAATAATCATAGTTGGCATGGCACTATGCCTATTGGGATTTATACTTTATATATTGTACCGGCAAAGCCAGTTGGGAAACGAAAAGAAAATGCTCACCTTGGAACAGACCATGCTGCGAAGCCAAATGAATCCCCATTTTTTATTCAATTCATTGAACTCCATAAAATTGTACATTATCAATAACGACCAAAAAAATGCCGTACACTACCTGAACAAGTTTTCAAAATTGGTGCGCAAAATATTGGAGGCTTCGTCCCTGCGCGAAATAACGTTGGCAGAAGAGTTGGAAACCGTGGAGCTTTATATGAATATAGAAAACATCCGTTTTTCCAATGAGATAGATTTTGAGATTTCCATAGACGAAGGTATAGAGGCACACAATGTTAAAATCCCATCCTTGATCTTACAGCCTTTCCTCGAAAATGCCCTTTGGCACGGACTATCGTCCAAAGAAGGGGCAAAGAACATAAAGCTGCACGTGTATAGGGGCAGGAACGGCTTTATACATATATCGATAACGGATAACGGAGTGGGGAGGGAGGTTGCCGAAAAAATCAAGGAAAATAAAGTGCTGAAAAGGAAATCCATAGGCATTGATATCACGAAAGAACGCTTGGCCAACTTTTCCAAGGACTATCAAAATTCTTTCCATGTGGAAATACTGGACCTATTTGATGAAAACCGGCAATCTGCCGGGACACGGGTAATACTCCATATTCCTACGATTTAGAATGTTCTGCCGCCACCTGCTCCAGTTCGGCATACCATTTTTTCCCGAATTTCCGAATCAATGCATCTTTGACAAATTTATAAACGGGTACTTGTAGTTCGGCACCCAAAGAGCAGGCAGGATCGCATATTTGCCATTTGTGGTAATTAACCGCAGTAAGCCCCGTATATTCGCGGACCCGGATGGGATATAAATGGCATGAAACCGGTTTTTTCCATTTGGTGGCACCTTTATTGTAGGCCTCTTCCAAACCGCACTTTACGATGCCTGCATCCGAATAAACCACATAGGCACATTCACCCCCACTTATTAGGGGGGTTTCCCAGTCCCCATCCTCTCCTTTCACAAAAGCCCCGTTTTCTTCAATGGTTTTGATCCCCTCTGGTCTTAAAAACGGCTTTACTTTATTATATATATCCACAAGGAGTTCGGTTTCCTTCCCCTCTAGTGGCGCACCGGCGTCCCCATCAATGCAGCAAGCACCCTTGCATGCATTTAGATTGCACACAAAATCCCTTTCTATGATTTCTTCGGAAACAATTGTTTTCCCCAGCTGGAACATTTTTCCTTTTTAGGCCACAAAGATACTTTTTTTAAAATAGCGTCATTATTTTGTTTCGTTTCTTGGAAAAGGTATTAAAAATGTAAATTTGTACCGTTCTTATAAGATTTGCGATGAATTTTAATTTTAAGGAGGTGGCAACCGCCAGTATGGTTCTTTTTGCGGTCATTGATATTGTGGGCAGTATTCCCGTAATCATAAGTTTGCGGAATAAAGTAGGCCATATCCAGTCCGGAAAAGCATCTATTGTATCAGCTTGTATCATGGTCGCTTTTTTGTTCGTGGGAGAGGAGATCTTAAATTTGATTGGGATAGACGTCAACTCTTTTGCGGTTGCCGGCTCCTTTGTTATTTTTTTCCTTGCCATAGAAATGATCTTGGGGATTACGCTGTATAAGGACGATGAACCCGAAAGTGCATCCATAGTGCCCATCGCCTTCCCATTGATCGCGGGCGCCGGTACCATGACCGCCTTGCTTTCTTTGCGTGCGGAATATCATGTGGAAAACATCATTGTCTCCATCATCATAAACATTATTTTTGTGTACTTGGTGCTGAAATCCTCCAAAAGGATAGAAAAAGTATTGGGCAAGGCAGGGATCGGTATTATCCGAAAGGTTTTCGGGGTAATTTTATTGGCCATAGCCGTAAAATTGTTTGCTACCAACATCAATCAACTTTTCCAATAGCGAAATTGAAACTCTTAAAAGAAGCCAAATGAAAAACGTTCCCTACCTAATTATCATGGCCATTGCCATCCTCTTAATCGCATACAATGTAACTTTAGTGGATTATGAAAAACCCCTAGAGGGCAATAGCACTATTGCCCTTATTGGCATATTTGCCTCTCTTTGCACTATAGTTTTACTGCTGATCTATATCACATCAAAAAAAATAAAGAACAAAATAGATAAAAACCAATCTCTTTAAGGTTCCTGCTTTTTACTCTTTTTTTGTGAAATTTCAGTAGCATCCAATCTCAGTACGGTTTGAAGCATGGCATCGTCCCCGCTTTTTATTTTGGCAGCCATATTGGGATCATATAATTGTTCTGCTAGGGCGGCGTTAATGTACAATTTTATCTTGTCCTCAAAAGCATAATAATCCATTTTTATATTTCTGCCCACGCAATAATCTATAAACTCTTCAAACAAAATATCATCTGCCCGAAAATTATTTACAAACCCCTCAAGGGTGTAGGAAGAATAAATACCCCTATTCTTGTCCAGATGCTCAAAAATGAAGAACGATAGAAACCCTAAATTCTCCATGCTCTCAATGGCCTCTTCTTCATTATTTCCAATTGGGACAAAAACATCGGGAACGATGCCGCCGCCGCCATAAACTACCTTCCCTTTCGGGGTGATATATTTTAAAGAATCGGCTACTTTTATGCTATCGGCAGAGATCAGTTCTCCGTTTTGATATCGATCTGTAAATTTCTGGTAATAATCCTTGTTCCCGTTTCCATAAGATCTTTGTATGGACCTGCCCGTAGGGGTGTAGTAGCGGGAAACCGTAAGCCTTACGGCAGAGCCATCCCCCAGTTCCATTTCCCTTTGCACCAATCCTTTTCCAAAGGAACGCCGTCCCACAATGGTCCCCACATCATTGTCCTGCAAGGCCCCTGCTATGATTTCGCTTGCAGAGGCGGAGCGTTCATTGATGAGCACATATACCGGTCTATCCTCAAAATCCCCCTTTTTAGAAGCATAACTGTTGTCTATTTCCCCTTTTTTGTTCTTTGTGAATAGAATAAGTTTCCCATCGCCTAAAAACTCGTCCGCCATTTGTTCGGCAATGCCCAAATATCCTCCCGGATTGTCACGCAAGTCCAAAACAAGCTTATTGGCGCCCTGCTTCTGCAAGTCCTTTAGTGCTGACTTGAATTCCTTGAAAGTGGATTCGGCAAACCGGTTCACTTTTATATAGCCCATTTCATCTGTCAGCATATAATAGGCCTCCACGCTTTTTATGGGAACAACATCCCGTTTCACGGTTACCTTGAAAGTCTTCTTTGCTTCCTTTCTGTAAACGGTTAGTTCAACCAGGGTTCCCTTTTTGCCTTTGAGTTTGTCCACAACTGTTTCACTGGGCAGACTTTTCCCATATAGGGTGTCCTTGTCCGAAAAAAGTATCCGGTCTCCTGGTTGTAGGCCTTTTAGATAACTAGGGCCGTTCTCTATGGTGCGTATAATGGAAATGGTATCCTTGTACATATAAAAATTGACCCCTATCCCAACAAAATCACCTTTCATGTTTTCCGAGACTTTTGTCATCTCCCGTTTTGGGATATACACGGAATGTGGGTCCAATTTGTCCAAAATATTGTTTACTGCAACATCAACAATACTATCCGTGTTTATCTCATCTACATATTCATAATCAATATAGTCGATAAGGCGGTTTAGTTTGTCTTTTTTTGAGTTTGTGGTAAAAAGTTTTTCGGGCGAATCGTTGAAATTGAGTTTTCCACCAATAAAGACTCCAATGGCAAGAGCCAAGGCTAGTACTGTGGGCCAGATATAATATTGTTTTTTATTCATTTGGATTTGGGGCAAATTAAAAAATGGTTTCAATTACGGGTATATGGACCAATGCAATTCCGGCCTTCGCCATGAACTCCAATCCGGATGCATCTTTATAGGCTAACTGATACACTACACGTTTTATGCCAGATTGATGGATTAGCTTACTACATTCCCTACAGGGGGATAAGGTGATATACAGAGTGGCCCCCTCGCACGATTGTGTGGAAGAAGCTACCTTTGAAATGGCATTGGCCTCGGCGTGCAGCACATACCATTTGGTATATCCTTCTCCGTCTTCACAACTGTTCTCAAATCCGGTGGGGGTGCCATTGTACCCATCAGAAATGATCATTCTATCCCTAACGATAATTGCCCCCACCTGCTTTCTTTTGCAGTAAGACAGTTTTCCCCATTCACTTGCCATCCGTAAATAGGCCTTATCGTATTTTTCCTGTTTCTTGCCTTTCATTCGGGGAAATTCTCTCTTTTCCAAAAAATAAATTCCTGGGACCCTTTCATGGAGGTCCCTGTGCCTTTTTACGGCTAAGATACCCGCTTTGGCATTGCCCTACAACCCTAAAGGGTTAATTTTTAGTGAAACAATACCAAGGAAACGTTTTAATCAGCAAGGGTATTGTAATCCCTATGGTTAAAACGGATAGGATTACCGTAAAAATCCACTTTTCTACCTTTAAAACGGATTGAAGAAAATAAGCAAGACCCAAAACACATAAGATTATAAGACCCTGCGCCACTTCTATGCCTGTGGCGAAACCGAATAACGGGAAAAGTTTTTCTTGCTCTTCCGCCATTAGCATATTAAAGTAATTGGAAAACCCAAACCCGTGAATTGCTCCAAAAAAAGTGGTGGTAAGCCCATACAGCCATGAGTTCTTATTATTTGAATTCTTTTTTGGGCGGACTAAATTAAATGCAGCCGTCGCTAAAATGGTGACAGGGATAAGAAATTCTATCAGGGTTACATCCATCGACACCAACCCATAAGCTGATAGCGCAAGCGATGTGCAATGTGCAATGGTAAAAATGGTGGCCAGGAACACTATTTTTTTCCAGCTTTTAAACGTAAAAGGTGCGGTCAAAGCAGTTAAAAACAAAATATGGTCATATGCACGCATATCCAGCACATGGGTAAGGCCCAACTTTATATAGAACCAGAGGTTTTCCATTTTTTTAAACTGCTGCCTATAAATAGGCCCTTATATATTTGTTGCTATACCGCAAAACTAAATTCTTCTTTCCTGTTGGATTTCTTCGTAGGCCCTTTGAACTTCCTTGAATTTTTCCTCAGCTCCCTTTTTAATGGCCTCATTCTCTGTGTTCACCCGATCCGGATGGTATTTTTTGGCCATCGTGCGGTAGGCCTTTTTTACGTCATCATTGGTAGCCCCACTTTCAATTTCCAAAATTTTATAGGCATTATCGACCGATTTCACAAACATGGCCTGGATACTCTCAAAGTCTCGCCGCCCAAGCTGCAAGTATCGGGCAATATCATATATTTTATCTATTTCCGCGGTACTTACCCTACCATCGGCCTGAGCAATGCCAAATAAAAAGTGCACTAATTGTAGCCTTACCTCATAACGGGTACGTTGATTAAGATACGTGCAAATCCGTTCTGCTGAGATTTCCCCTTTTTTATTGACCTCGTTAAAGGTCCTAAAAATGGCATTTGCCCTCTCCTTTCCATAAGTGCTAACAAAGTATTGTTGCACATATTCCATCTCCCGCTGGCTTACGGTGCCATCGGCTTTGATGACAATGGAGCAAAGGGAAAGGAGATTGAGCTCAAAATCGGCCGGTGAGACCTGTCGTTGGGACAGGTCCCTGAAAACGCTCTTTGCACCACTATCCGAACCTAGGTTATCTATAAAACTTCCCACCAAAAAACCCACAATGGCCCCGGGGAAACGAAATACCACATACCCCAAAATGGCGGCAACCCATTTGATCATTTTGCTCCAAAATTTTCGCAAAGATATAATTTTACTGTGTAAAAGAAAGCTAAAGGAAAAGTTAAGGTATGCAGGTAAAATGTATCAAAATAGCTATATTTGGAAGGATTTTTTAAACAAAAGACTATGTATCCTCCTGAATTGGTTAAACCTATGAGACAGGACCTGGCATCTGCCGGGTTCGAAGAATTACATACGGCAGAGGCCGTAGAACGTGCCATTAATCAAGAAGGGACCACGTTGGTGGTCGTAAATTCGGTTTGTGGTTGTGCGGCGGCCAATGCAAGGCCAGCTGCAAAAATGAGCCTTAAGGGCACTAAAAGACCAAGTCACTTGGTTACTGTTTTTGCTGGGATGGACATAGAGGCGGTAAATGCGGCAAGGAATTTAATGGTTCCTTTCCCGCCCTCGTCCCCAAGTATGGCCCTCTTCAAAGATGGCGAATTGGTACATATGATAGAACGCCACCATATTGAAGGAAGACCGGCTGAAATTATTGCCGAGAATTTAATAGAGGCCTATAACGAGTTCTGCTAAGTATTCCTTTGATCCGATAGGACTAAAAAAATGCACAAAAGACCGTTTGTAATGAACGGTTTTTTATTTTTGTGCCATGCAAAAACTACTCTCATATCCCTTAACTTTAGTTTACTTTATTTTCTTTGGGTTTGTGCTAGTGGTGTTTCACCCCATTCAATGGATCTGTCTTCGGTTTTTTGGATACAATGCCCACAAACGAAGTGTAAGTCTGCTCAATTTAACTTTATTGAGATGTACCCATATCCTGTGTACTCAATATACCTTTACAAACCACCATTACATCCCAAAAAACAGACCATTGATTATGGTGGCCAACCATCAAAGTATGCATGATATCCCCCCAATTATATGGTTCATGCGTGCCCACCATCCTAAATTTGTAAGTAAGATAGAGCTTGGAAAGGGCATTCCTAGTGTTTCCTTTAATCTACGGCACGGGGGTTCGGCCCTTATTGATAGAAAGGACAGCAAACAATCCGTTGCGGAAATTTCCAAATTGGGAAAGTATATAGAAGACCATAATAGAAGTGCGGTTATTTTTCCAGAGGGCACACGAAGTAGAACGGGACATCCAAAAAAATTTCAACCAACAGGACTAAAAATACTAATGAAAAATGCCCCCTCCGCATTAATTATACCAATAAGTATAAATAATTCCTGGCGCATGCTGCGTTATGGAAAAATCCCTTATGGCATTGGTAACCATATTACCTTGGACCTGCACCAACCTATTGAAAATAGCGGTGATCCAGATGAATTGATAGCAAAAGTGGAGCAGGAGATCGTTTGCGGCATAAATTCCTTTGCATGACCCATATCAAAATAATTGAACAAACCAGTTGCTTTGTAAAGGAAACCCTTAAAGGTACCGAAGGCGGGCACGACTGGTTCCACATACAGCGTGTTTTTAACAATGCGCTGTTCATTGCCCGTGAGGAAGAGGTAAATGTACTTGTTGTAGGTCTTGGAGCCCTCTTGCACGATATTGCCGATGCCAAATTCCATGGGGGCGATGAAACCTTGAGGCCAAAAATAGCCAAAGAATTTTTAGAGTCGCTTTCAATTGATTCCTCCATGATATGCGATGTGGTAAAAATTATTGAAAACATCTCCTTTAAATCGAACCTTGAAGATAAAGCGGAAAGATATCGCTCCAAGGAATTAATGGTTGTGCAGGATGCAGACCGTTTAGATGCTATGGGGGCTATTGGCATTGCTAGGGCCTTTAATTACGGTGGCTTTAAAAACCGGGAGCTTTACAATCCCGAAATTGCTCCCAACCTCCTAATGACAAAAGAAGCGTATAAAACATCTATGTCACCTACGATAAACCACTTTTACGAAAAGCTGTTGCTCCTAAAAGAGGGGATGAACACCAAAACCGGCAAGTACTTTGCGGAAGAAAGGCATCGATTTATGTTGGATTACCTCAAGCAATTTTATAAGGAATGGGATGGAGGCGCTTAATTCCACTTATCCAACCATAAATAAACTTTGTGCTTTACATATTTTTTGTATCTTGATACCCTACTTACCTTTCATTCTTAAACCATGCAAAGAAGAAAATTCATCAAAAATGTAGCGGCCTCATCGGCCATTTTTTCTATTGTCCCCAATTTTGTTTTAGGGAAAAACCATGTTCCCCCCAGCGACACCCTTTACATAGGGGCTTTTGGCGTAGGGGGCCGGGGGGCGAGCGTAATGAACGGACTAGACGAAACCCAGAAAGTAAAATTCGTAACGCTCTGCGATGTGGACGATAGAAGGGCGGCGGATACCTATAAAAAATACCCTAAAGCAATTAGGTACAAAGACTTTAGAAAGGTTTATGACAAACATCTGGGTGAGATCGATGCCGTTATGGTGGCCACACCGGATCATACCCACGCCACCATTGCACTCCCCTTTATGCGCGCCAAAAAACATGCATACGTAGAAAAACCGCTGACCCATAACATCCATGAGGCACGTTTGATGACCCAGGTGGCAAATGAACAGCAAATTGTTACTCAAATGGGCAACCAAGGAGCCTCCAGCGATGGTAGCCGGCAGGCCAAAGAATGGATCCGATCCGGTATTATAGGAAGGGTAGAAAAGGTTGATTGTTGGACCAACCGCCCCGTATGGCCCCAAGGTGTACCAATTCCTGTAGGCAAAGAATCGGTTCCAAAGGAACTGGATTGGGACCAATGGTTGGGACCCGCTGCTATGCGCGATTATAATCCCGCTTACCTTCCCTTTAAATGGAGAGGTTGGTGGGATTTTGGAACAGGAGCCCTTGGCGACATGGGATGCCATATCATGGAAACCCCATTCGGTGTGCTGGATTTGGGTTATCCAACAGAAGCAGAGGCCAGTTGCACCACGGTTTGGGTGGGCGATTTTGTTGAGGCTGATTATAGCGCATCGTGCCCACCATCCTCTATTGTACGATTAAAGTTCCATACGGAAGCACATGGAGATATAGCCCTTAATTGGTATGATGGAGGAATTAAACCCGATCTTCCAGATGAATTAAAAGATGGTGAAACCATAGGGGATTCAGGTGGCGGAACGGTATTTTACGGCACGAAAGGTATTTTGGTCTGCGATACGTATTCACAAAATGCCAGATTATTGCCTTCGGAAAACATGGGTCTTTTCAATCCCCCTAAACCGTATCTTACCCGAATTGAAGGATCCACTTCCGGACATCAAAGAAACTTTGTGGAAGGCTGTTTAAATGGCATACAGACCTCTTCGGGCTTTGCCAGATCCGGTCCTTTAACGGAAGCCGTTCTTATGGGAAATTTGGCCATTAAAGCGTACCAGTACAAAGAGCTAAAACCCGGAAAGAAAGTGGGTGATTGGGATCCATATGACACGCCCGGAAGGCGCAAGATATTGTGGGATGGGGAAAATATGCGAGTCACCAATTATGACAAAGCCAACGAATGGGTAAGGGGAACATACCGAAAAGGTTGGGAGTTGAAATAATATTACGGTAATTTTCAACAAAAAAATGCACCTGTAAATTAATGGTTCGGTATTCACTTGAATAGGTAATGGCATCCTGACCGTCTAAAGGTAATTTAATATCGACGGTCAGGATGACCAACCAAAAAACCCATTTTCAATGATAAAAACGTATTACCTTCAATACGTTACTTTCTGAAGTGCGGGATAATCGGTATATCCTTTTTCCCCAGGCACATAAAAGGTGTTTTGGTCCCATTCCTGTAGGGACGCCCCCAATTCAAATCGATTGGGCAAATCCGGATTGGAAATAAATAATTTGCCATAGGCCACCAAATCGGCCAAACCATCTTCCAAAACCTTGTTGCCTTTTTCATGGTCAAAATTGTTGTTGATCATTAAGGTTCCTTTGTAAAGTGGCCTAAAATGTTTGGCTATTTCACCCACCAAAAAAGGCACGCTACTTACATCGGTAAAGGGTTCGGAAAAATGTGCATAGGCCAGGTCATAGCCATTCAATTTTTTTACGATATATTCAAAAGTTGGTATGGTTTCGGCATCGGCTTGCATTCCGAACGCCCCGTGCAAGGACGGATTTAACCGAACCCCAATACGATTTTCGGGATACACCGTTTTGATCTGATCGATTACATCAAAAAGTAAACGTGCCCTGTTTTCGATACCGCCACCATACGCATCAGTACGCTTATTGGTATGTGCATTAAAAAATTGATGGAACAGATACCCGTTGGAGGAATGGATCTCTACCCCATCAAAACCTGCTTTTTTTGCATTTTCGGCAGCTTGTTTAAAGTCGGCTATCGTTTGGGCAATTTCTTCCGAAGTCATGGGTTTTGGACTTACGGTATCTTTAAACCCCTCTGGGGTGTATGATTTTTCATTAGGATTGACATCGCTTGCCGATAGTGGTTTTTCACCATTGTGAAAATCGGGGTGCGACATACTGCCGCAATGCCAAAGCTGGATAAAAATTTTTCCATCTTCTAAATGAACTGCATCTACCACCTTTTTCCAACCGACCACCTGCGCCTCTGAATAAATACCGGGGGTATTGATATAGCCTACTGCCTTCTTGGAAACTTGGGACCCCTCTGTGATGATAAGTCCGGCTGAGGCCCTTTGTTTATAATACAATTGGTGCAACTCCGTAGGCATATTTTCGGGATTGTTGGCACGTGAACGGGTCATAGGTGCCATGACAATCCTATTTTTGAGAACTAAATTACCCATTTTATAGGACGTAAGTAATTGCTGATCTGTTTTCATCTTCTGTTTTTTATTTGTATATACAAATGTACGCGCCATGAAACGATATGCGTGTTAAAGTTTTGGCAAAAAGGAATTTTTATTGCCCTTATGCGGCACTAAAGGCCAAGGTAAATCTAGTTGTTTCACTTAAGCCTTCAATTAACTCAGGGTTAAGACAAAGAATAGGACCCTTTTCCGAAGGAATTAGCAAATGCCCATGCTCAATCAAAATTATTCCCTTATTTTTATCTAAAATCGAATCCTAGTAGTGCCATGAAAAAACCCATAAAAACCGGTATTTTGTCTTTTGGCCTTTCCGGTAAAATATTCCATGCCCCTTTTTTAAAGGAGCATCCCGGATTTGAATTCCATGGTATTGTGGAACGAAGCAAAAAAGAAGCGCACCATAGCTATCCCCATGTTAAAAGTTATGATAACGTGGACTCATTGCTGGCCGATCCGGAAATAGAATTGATAGTGGTGAACACCCCCAATTATACCCACTTTGATTTAGCCCTAACAGCCCTAAAGGCCCAAAAGCACGTGCTGTTGGAAAAACCTTTTACCGTAACTTCGGCGGAGGCCAAACAACTCTTTGAAGAGGCCCAGAAGCGCCATCTTTTCGTCCTTCCCTATCAAAACCGACGGTATGACAGCGATTTTCTATCCCTAGTACAGGTTCTTCAATCGGGCAAATTGGGTAAATTGGTGGAGGTGCATATGCGCTTTGATCGTTACAGATACGCTATTGGCCCCAAGGTGGGGAAAGAAACACCCGTACCCGGCAGTGGTTTACTGTACGACTTGGGTCCCCATTTATTGGATTCGCTGATCTCGCTTTTTGGCAACCCTGTAAAATGGACCAAAACCACGGGGCATTTTAGGCCCAAAACCCAAGTGGATGATTATGTGCACATACATTTGGAGTATCCCAATCAATTACAGGTTTTTGTAACCACTAGTCTGTTGGTGGCTGCACCGCTGCCCTCCTTTATTGTGCATGGCACTAAAGGTTCGTATTTAAAGGACCGCACCAATATCCAGGAAGAACAATTGTTGGCAGGTATGTCCTTAAACGACCCGCTGTACGGAATTGAAGGGACAGCTAATAACGGTGTTCTTACACTAATTAATGAGGATGGATCCAAAACCGTGGAAGAGATTATACCGGTAAAATCCTCCTATATGCATGTATTTGAAGATGTGTACCAAACTCTTCGGGAAGCAAAACCCTATCCGGTGACCCAGGAACAGATTTTACAGCAATTGGAGATTTTGGAGGGATAGTGTCTTCGTTTAAGCCGGTAACGCCCATACTATGTTTACCAATATGTAAAACGGTCATCGATAGCTTTTTTTAGACCCAGATATCCAAGTACCTCCCATTTGCGCTCTACTCTGCGAGGATCTCCCTACAAGGCAGAAAATGATAACCTAACTCTGAAAAATGTTATTGCTTTGCAAACTATTTAAATGCGATATTTCAATAATTGGGGCATCGCAATGTAAAAACCACGCAAAAGTGGATACAAAGAGCAAGTTTATCAACACTTTTGTTGTAACGGGCGCATCGGTCCGCGACCCGCAAGCCACCGATAACTTGTTAGAGCATAGCGATGAAGGTCAAGATGTGCACGCGGACAGTGCTTATACAGGGAAAAATCAACAAGCAGTGATTGCAAAACATAAAATGATAGATAAAGTTCACGAACTGCAAAGCAATCACTGAACTCTTATAAAAATAAAAACTTTGTGAAGTAAAAAGGCTACAGCGTCCTTAAATACTCTGCCACGGACCTAGCCTCTTCTTCGGTAAAGTTTTGGTTTAGCATAATGGCATTGTTGTACTCTTTTAGCAATGCCTTTGCAATGGGGTCTTCCTTAAGCATGCCATCCGGGTTTAAAATCATGTTCATTACCCATTCCGGACTTCTACGTTCGTAGACTCCTGCCAATGCAGGTCCTATCAACCGCTGGTTGGCCATGTGGCAGGCTACGCAGGTAGTGCTGAATTTTGCCTCTCCCTTGGAAGCTAATTCGGTGTTGATCGTTGCCTCAAAGGTTACAGATTTTATGGGGCCAACACCTTTATTTTCCAAATCTACCGGCACACCACCGGAAGGTGCAGTCGTTTTGGTCTCCTGTTTGGCTCGATTTAGTTCGAAGCTTTCTTTCTTTTCTTCTTTTTTTCCACCACAGCCGGTTAAAATGGCTCCGAGGGCCAAGATGCTAAATAACTTTTTCATTTGTCGCTTTCTTATGGTTCGTATTAATGGAGCCCGTTATGGAACAGTACAACTTATGGACAATCCCTACCGGCACCGAACAGGTCTCCGACTCCTAAATTTTTGTTGGCTCTAATATAGGAAATAAACCATTAAATGTACAAATCTGTTTTTTGATTTGGTATTAAAAGGAGTTGCTTTTGATCAAATACAACAAAAAAATTGATTTCTTAATATTCTTATAGTCAAGGATTGCATACTGGTAAATACCGGAACCGCACCATTGGGCATCAATTTAGAAAATGCCCACGATACTCTTTATGGACTTCTTTCCCTTGCCAATGCGCTTGCTACCCTTGGATCGCCCCGAATCGTCCAAGCGGGCTTTTCTATAAAATTTTCAGTGTAAGGAGTACCATCGCTGCCAAAGAGGCCCTTGCCCGACATCGCTACATGAGTTGCCCCAAAAGGTATTTACAGGACAACCTAGCGAACCTGCACGATTTGGAGAACAGCTTCCGCCGGATAAGCTAAAAAACAATATCAAACTTGGCATCATAAATTATAATATCAAGTTGTATAGGTGCTAACTATTCAAACATAAATGAGCGACAAACCAACTATACCGGATAAAGTTGGTCTAACTGGCCTAGAACAATTCCTTAGCGCCTTTTTTGGAGATCGGCACAAAAATAGAACCCCGTACTTATTTTGCCCATTTAGGAAAAAGAACCGTCGCCGCAAACAAAAAATCCACGGCGACGGAAAACCCAGTAAAAATTTCCTGAATTAAAAAGAGTACCGTAAGGTTGCACCATAAGTGCCGGGATCTCCCAATACCCCCGCATAGTGGCCGGCACTGCCCCCTGCGGGCAATAGCTGCTCAAAATAATCCTTATCGAACAGATTACGTCCCCAGAGAATAACGGACAACCCATCTGATGCCCTAAAACCTATTCTTCCGTTCAGCAAAGAATACCCATCAATATTTAGAAAGCGTGATGGTGAAGGGCTTGAGGAGAAGGAAGATCGGAAAAAAGTATCCAACCCAAGGAAGAACTCCCCGCCCCGCCCCAAAAATGTTGTCGGATTTGATGTAACCTCACCATTGACGGACCCCGCCCATTTAGAGATTCCCGGCAGTTCCCCACCGGAAATATCTTTGAAAGCTTGCGCCCCGCCTACTTCTTCAAGGGGAACCGGGGCATTGGTAAAAGAAACATATTCGCTATCACTAAAGGCAAGGGCACCCGAAAAAGATAGGTTATCATTGACCCGAATAGTGCCATCCAACTCCAGCCCAAGAACACGTACCCGCTCCGCATTGGCGAGAAAGCCTCTGTTGACCCCCAATTCTGGGGTTTGGACCAGGGTCTGGAAATCCCGTACCCTAGTATTGTGAAAGACCAGGTTAAGGGTAGAATTAGCTGTAGGATTGGTTTTTACCCCTAGCTCCACATGTGTTACAAATTCGGGCTTTACCTCTGCCAATTCCAGTATCGGTTGTCCCCCTTCGGTGGGCAAGCCCCCCAAATTTACCCCAACAGGTTTGTAACTGGTGGAGTATGTAGCGAAGGTATTTACGTTTTTGGCGGCTTTGTAGGCTACGGTCAACTGTCCGGACACATTATCGTCCTCCACCTCTGATGTAAAGGCTTGATTGGAAAAAACACGGTTCTTTATCGCCAACAAAGCCGGGTCGTCCGTCTGCAAGCCCCCAAAAGTCTCCCTTTTAAAATCTACGTCTTTGGTATCATAGGTATATCTGAGGCCGGGCAAAATATGCAGGTTATCGGCAATGGTCCAATCTATGTTGGCAAAAATGGCCCCACTGAAACTTTCCAAATTGTTCGTAGTCCTTATCCCATAACCGTCAAGAAGCCCGGGGGTCTCCCATAATGGATCCTGTGTATTCTGCGAAAAACGCCACTGTGCGGCTCCGGATTGTTCGGTATGAAAGGGATCCGACTTTAAATCCTGTCCTATGGCAAAGACCCCGATAACACCACTTAGGCTAGAAGAGAAATTTCCTGCCCAACGGATTTCCTGTGACCAGTTTTTGTGTTTGGACGGGGCTTGGGACAAAGTAAGAACGGGCAGGCCTGTAAAATCCCGATCATTCGAAGGCCCCCAATTCCAATAGCGCCATGCCGTGGTAGAAGTAATTGAGCCCGAGCCGAGGGCGATACCAAAATTAAGGGAAACGCCACCGAGATCGTTTTTAGAGTGCCATGGCGTGTCGTGGTCTATCAATCTATCGAACGGATTTTCACTGGGCAACGAGTAATTTAGATCGGCAATAATGTTTCTAAATTGCCGAAATTCGGGCCTCTGTGTAGTGACGATACCTGCGACCACCTGGGCATACCCATTGGGGCGTTGGCGGGAGGCATCCGCTGACAAGGTGATTTTTATGTTCTTGCTAGGGGTGAACAATAACTGCCCCCGAAGCCCCAAATTGTTAAGGTCGTTTACAAACTCATTGCTTGCCAGATTGTAAATGGTACCATCCCGTTGGGTACCGGAAAAAGAAAACCTGCCGGCCAGTTTGTCTTTAATTAATGGACCTGTTAAGTAGCTTTTGGCCTGAACAAAACCATAATTGCCATAGCTGACCTCAAAACTGGCCCCGGCGGTAAAGCTAGGGGCACGGGTAGTAATGTTAAAAGCGCCCGCAGTGGTATTCTTGCCAAATAAGGTCCCTTGAGGCCCCCGCAATACCTCTATCTGCTCCACATCAATAAAATCAAGCGTCGTTACGGCGGGCCGCGCATAATAAACACCGTCCACATAAAATCCAACACCGGGATCTATACCATCATTTGTAAGTCCAAAAGTGGATCCCAATCCACGGATGTTGAGCGTGGTGTTACGAGGATTGGAAGAATAGAGCTGCACCGTTGGAACCAATTCCTTTACCCGGTTTACATTAAAAGCACCGGATTCTTCTAATATCGCCCCACTGACGACAGACACCGGAATGGGGACTTCCTGTGCCGATTCCTTGCGACGACGCGAAGTAACAACGACCTCATTAAGTATGTTGTCATAAGTAAGAGGTATTTCCAAAGGCATTCCGGGAAGTTCATCAATCCGTACCAAACGGGTTTTGTACCCAACAAACCTGATTTTGAGAAAGAAAGGAAACGTCTCCTGTGCCAAAATAGTGAATTGCCCGTTAATGTCGGAAACGTTATAAATATCAGTGCCTTCTATCTCTATTGTGGCTCCGGGCAAAGGAAATCCCCCACCGTCGTTTATGAATCCAACTATATCTCTTTGCGCATGCAAAGAATTGCCCAAAAAAAGTACTGGTAAAAAATAATATATTAATTGCTTCATTTTAATAAATATTTGTTTTAATTGTTTATTTAACTATGTACTAATTGCCTTTATGGCATAAAAGGAAACCGTTATAGGGCTTCCAAACTTAATTCGGAAGGAATTTGTATGGACATGAGCCCTTCCAAACACGTGCAACCGCAACAATACGGTCTTATAAAAAGTTTATAGGGTTTCATATAGATTAATTTTGACGGCAAATATAATAATTATTTATACTTATCCTATGGATTTAATAGATTATTATTGAAATATCTGACTGGCCAGCACTACTCCGTGGAAAAAACCACCTTAGTAGTGTGGGTGCTTAAGGTGCCATATGGCAAACAAAGGAGCAATTTATCTGCTTCTTTGTGTGTTCGACCCCTAAACGGACCGTCCCCGAAAGACAATATATTGGCAGAACAAAGAGTTCGGTTGAACAATAAAACCCATTAGGGGCGCCATATCAATCCATTGTAGAGTTGTGGTTTTTAATCAAAACAGAGATAGGCCAATATGGGGGCATATTCCGTTTTATCCCTTTAATCCTAAAGAAGTTTGGGTTGTTTTAAAAAAAGCTTTGCTGCCACATTAAGGGACGTCTTTATCCCAAAACCTTTTGGGGCTTATTGGATTGCCAGAATAACGATGCGCTGCCCATTAAATTCAATTGTGTCCCCAACCGATTTTCCCAAGAGCAATTGCCCAATTGGGGTATTAGGGGAAATGCAGAAAACCTTGGCCTCATCGGTCCTATATTCCCCGGACGAAATGGACAGGAAAAAATTCCTTTGGGAAGTGGAAACCAAACTCCCGGCGGTAACTTGGTCCGATAGATGGTTTATGCCAACTTTGCCCAACAATTGCTTCATGGCTTCGGCCTCCACAAGCTGGTTTCCCAATTTTTCCAGTTCCAATTGCAACATGGCCCTACCTGTCTCATACTTATCCCCCGTGCTGCTTTTGGTTTCTGTATCCAGTGCCGCCCGGATATCTTTTATATTTTCCTTAATACGGGTTATTCTCCCATCGGCATATGCCTGACAAAAATTGTAAAGCTGTTGTTTCAAGGCAACTGCCATAGATTGATTTTTTTAATTTGATTAAACCCATAAAAAATGTAAGACCTCTGATTATGCCAACAAAACTATTGAAATTTAAACCAGTTCTGCCAATTCCTTGCCAACAAGGCTCCCAATGGCCACGCCCATACCTCCCATGCGCACCCCGCAGTACACGTTATGGGAAAGTTGTTTTACTATAGGTCTTTTTTCGTTGCCCATTCCCATTATGCCGCTCCATCTACGTTCCACTTCAAAAGGGATATTTGGCAAGATAATTTCGCGAAGCATTTCTTCAAGCCTATTTTGGATCTGCTCCGTTTCCCCAAAAAACATTGTCTTTTCGCCTTCAAAATCTAGGTTCCTGCCACCGCCAAAAAGTATACGGTTATCAATATTCCTAAAATAATAATACCCTTCATCCAAATGGAAAGTGCCTTTTATATGCAATTTTTCTATGGGTTTTGTAACAAGCACCTGTGCTCTGGCCGGGACAACCGCCTCTTTTATAAGACGGGAGGCAAATCCATTGGTGGCCACTAAAAGTTTTTGGGTCCTTAGCTCAAACCGGTCCGTACGTAGGGCTACATGACCGTTGTTTTCAACAAAATCCATTACCATTATTGAGTTGAATAGGACAATCCCTTTTTTCTGTGCCAAATACATCAGTTTGGCCATCATCTTGCCCGTATCAATTTGGGATTCAAAGGTATGTGTGATATAGGTGTTTTGGATTTCAGTAAAATTGAAGGTATTCGGACGAAGCTCAAAAGGCTCTTTTTTAAAAATGGGTTTAAGGAGTTTATTGATCCGGGATCTATTTTCCACACATATCTGGAAAAGCTCTTCATGCTTTTTTAAAAACAGTTCATGGCCTCCGTGATTCTGAAAACCCAGGTTTTTATCCCCCAAATTTTGTCGCAGCAATTGTATGCCTTCCCACCGTTTTTGAACCAATTTTTGAACCTC
Organism: Flavobacteriaceae bacterium; assembly: GCA_041749595.1. Lineage (GTDB taxonomy): Bacteria > Bacteroidota > Bacteroidia > Flavobacteriales > Flavobacteriaceae > Aurantibrevibacter. Next base: position 20,197 of record JBGTBA010000049.1, read on the forward strand.
CTCTTCCGAACTCGACTTTAAATCGGCCACTACTTCTGAAATACTTCCAAAACAGGCAAACCCAGCATTTTTTGTGCTTGCCCCCTGTGGTAAAATACCACTTTCCAGCACCAAGATCTTAGCTTTGGGAAAACGCTTCCGAAGTTGCAGGGCACAGGTAAGGCCAACTATACCGCTCCCCACAATGGTATAGTCTATTTGGGACAGCCAGGTTTTGTATTCCCAGTAACTTAGGTTCATATAGATGGGTAAAAGTGGCCTTTTAAAAAACAATGACGAACATCATTTTGTCATTTCTACCAGAAGGGGAAATCCGATCATCAGTAGTCCGAGTGTTATAGGATTCCTTATAACTTCAGGATGACTTCCTAATGTAGATTATTATGTTCCTATTCCGTTGGTGGCTTTATCACAAAATCTTCCATAAACTTAGTGGTGTAGTTGCCTGCCAAATAATCGGGATTGTCCATAAGCTGTCTATGGAAAGGAATGGTGGTCTTTACCCCTTCGATCACAAACTCATCCAGAGCCCGCTTCATTTTATTGATGGCCTCTTCCCGGGTCTGTGCGGTGGCGATCAGTTTAGCGATCATGGAATCGTAATTGGGAGGAATGGTGTAGCCACTGTACACATGGGTGTCCAAACGTATGCCATGACCTCCCGGGGTATGCAGTGTGGTTATTTTACCAGGGGAAGGCCTAAAATCGTTATAGGGGTCTTCGGCATTTATCCTGCATTCTATGGAATGGAGTTTTGGTATGTAATTCTTCCCGGAAATGGGTACGCCAACCGCTACCAGGATTTGCTCTCGGATAAGGTCATAATCTATAACCTGTTCGGTGATGGGATGCTCTACCTGTATCCGGGTATTCATCTCCATAAAATAGAAATTTCGGTGTTTGTCCACCAAAAACTCTATGGTTCCCGCACCTTCATATCCAATAAACTCAGCGGCCTTTACCGCGGCCTTTCCCATGTCGTCCCGTAGCTTATCTGTCATAAAGGGGGAAGGGGTTTCTTCGGTCAATTTTTGATGGCGCCGCTGAATGGAGCAGTCCCTTTCGGAAAGGTGGCAGGCTTTGCCATATTGATCCCCCACAATTTGTATTTCAATATGCCTAGGTTCTTCTATCAATTTTTCCATGTACATGCCCCCGTTTCCAAAAGCGGCTTTAGCTTCCTGAACGGCACTTTCAAATAATTTCTCTAGGTATTCCTCTTTCCAGACCGCGCGCATTCCCTTGCCACCACCACCGGCCGTGGCCTTTATCATAACGGGATAGCCTATTTTTTTTGCTGTTTTTTTTGCGTCCTCAACCGATTTCAATAGCCCTTCAGAACCCGGAATTGTGGGTATACCGGCTTTTTTCATGGTTTCTTTGGCCGTGGCCTTATCTCCCATCTTGTCTATCTGGTCTCCCGAAGCACCAATGAATTTGATCTGGTGTTCGGCACAAATTCTTGAAAATTTTGAGTTTTCCGACAAAAACCCATATCCGGGGTGTATGGCATCTGCATTGGTAATCTCGGCAGCCGCTATTATATTGGATATCTTTAAGTAAGACTCACTACTGGGCGGTGGGCCAATACAGACCGCTTCGTCCGCAAACCGCACATGTAGGCTTTCCTCATCCGCTTTGGAATAAACCGCAACCGTCTTAATCCCCATTTCCTTGCAGGTCCTTATGATACGGAGCGCTATTTCCCCCCTGTTTGCAATAAGTATTTTTTTAAACATCGTATGAGATTTAAATTTTAAGTTCTAAGTTTTAAATTTTGACTAACGTCAAAACTTGATATTGATAATCAATTAGTTACAAAATCAAGTTCATCAGCTGTGATTTCAAATTTAGCGATTTGTTTTTTCATTCTTTTAACCAGCCCGAGTTTTCTTTTTTGGTCAAGGAACAGAT
>JBGTBA010000050.1:0-2941 GCA_041749595.1 Flavobacteriaceae bacterium
AATGGACAGGTCGAAGGGCAGGTAAATAAATTAAAAAACATTAAAAGGATGATGTACGGCAGAGCTGATTTTCAGCTACTAAGAAGAATGGTACTGGCGAATCCTATTTGATTTGTTTCACCAAAAGTGACGAAGAACCTCGGATGATGGCTCATCGCCAAATCCGGATCAAACACCTCAGGGGAATTGTGCACAAAATGGTACGGTAAGCTCAATTGGTGCAAATCACGGACATAATTTAACCGTTTCCAAAGAAGATGTTAACGCGGGAACCCAAAAAACCTATACGTTAAGTCAGGCAACTACAGATCAACATATTCATGAAGTTACCATATCTCAAAGTGAGTTTAATACTTTAAAAAGTAATGGACGAATTTCAGTGTCTTCAACCAACCAAGCAGGCCATACACATGCTGTTACGGTTTCCTGTGCCTAAGAGTATTTCCGCCCAAGTAGGTTATATAGTTCCAAAGTTTCTGGTGAAGAAGCTTTGGAACCGTATTGCCTTAGCCGATATCATGCCCTTTCTGAAGGTTTTTTTAATCAAAAGAATTCCTCGAGGCTCTGCCTCGGGGGTTGGGTTCAAAAGATAAAGAATATTATATTTGTTGGATGAGTGAGCATATTTTCAAACGCCACAATAAAAGTTTGTTACTTTATCATATGGTTTATCCGATAAAATATAGGAAGGGTGTCTTGACGAAATCAGTTGAAATGAGTTTGGTTTCAGTGTGTGATAATATTCCCGAACGTTACGAAATTCATTTTATAGAAATAGGAGCAGGTGAAAATCACGTTCATTTCTTGATACAAAATGCACCGAAAATTTCTGTTGAAATAGTTGTTAGCCCGGTAAAGAGCATTATTGCAAAAGAGATTTTTCGTTTGCATCCTGAAGTAAAATAAGTTATGGGGCGGCAATTTTTGGACTAGTGGATATTATGTCAATACAGTTGGTCAATATGGGAACGGGGATGTGATTCAAAAACATATTCAAAATCAAGGAGAGGAGAAAACTATTTATAAATCGTTTAACAAAAATCGATTGCGGTTATCTTTCGATTAACATGATACCTCGGGCTCTGCCTCGGGGTAATTTATTATTAGGCCGGTACGTGAAAATAGATATTCGTAAAGAACAATACCAATAAGGGGCTTTTTCATTCTGTTTTACCCTGTTGAATGAATATTGATCATTAACCACACTATTTCCTGACTCAAAGCCGTATCTTTTTTAGATATGTGATCCTTTTTTGCTTGGGCTTTCATCAAAGATGACTTTATATCCATCACTGGAAACTTATGAAAGAACAGCTCAATCAGGATACAATAGAGCATATACTCGCTCACTTTTAGCATGGGATCCACCCCTGGAAACGCTTTTTCCAAAATAAAATAAAGTCCGGCTCCTAGCCCGGAGAAAGTCACCCGCATATAAAAAACAAAAAAGATCATGATAATCCTCAATGCCCGCACTTTTCCCAAAAGCGACCGACCTAAAAAACGATCTCCATTGAAGGATTATGAAGTGTTTGAACATTAACGTTGATTTAATTTTGGCTGTACTTTTGCGCAATTTGACTTACTTTAAAACCCCAAGTCTGGCCAATGGCCATATCTTTTTGCATCATAAGGTTTTGCTTTGATGCTAGTTTTTTTCCAAGATCGGTATAGTAAAAGCTAATTAAAGCGTCGATTTCGGCAGGAGTGAATTCTTCCAGATACAATGCCCCCATTTCCTTGTAAATCTCACCCAAAGTACCACGAGCCTCTTTCGTGTAAGCCTCCTTTTTGTGGGTAGGTACGGAAGCACCTATTTGATCTATGGCCAGATCAAACGAACTTGTAGCCCCAGTTAATTGTATCAATTCAATTGCTTTCTCTAAATCAGGTGATTCCTGTGCGTTGGCGCTAACAAAAAGTACTGCGGCAATTACTAAGCAAAGATTTTTCATGTGTAATTTTTTTAGTTGTTAAAAATGGTTATAGTGTTGACAAATATGTCTATTTCTTTAGAAATTTGTTACACCTTTAGCTCGCCTTAACTCGGGATAGGTTTCTGAGAGCAATGCATCCGCTCTGGCAGGCAATACCTGTAATCCTACATACAAGAGTACCGATACACCGACTACGACTACACTGCAGACAACATCAAAAATCACCGAATAAAAAATACTTGGTGCAAATGCGCTTAGCGTATTTCCTATATTCATGAATAATAGAATTACAAAGAAGCTGTTACCAAAAGAATAGATCATTTCGCCCAACATATATATTCTGCCCTCCTTTTCCATTTTATGCTTGCGAGCCGCCCGTGTACGAAATAAATACCCCAATAGGCCACAAAAAAATAGTGTAATCGCAGCAACAATTACCGTCGGTTTGGTTTCATATTTATTCAATACTCGTAAGACTGTAAAAACGCCCAATACGCTAATAATCAATCTTATAATTTTGGGCCATTGAAACCATTCCCTAAAAAATCGCCACAAGATAGCCCGGTATCTTTTGGACATCGCATTTTGCTTTTGGGCAATGACGCCCTGAAAACCGAAGATTCCAAATTTATTGAATTCGAAATTCAGGGCTTCCTCAAAAGTCAGGTTTTTGTTTTCTTTCCATTGGTTTTCTATGCCGTTGGCCAAATGATCTACCAGTTCCGTTTGCACATCATAATGCGTTACAAAATGGGCTTTGGTAAATGCATATAGTTTATGAATGTGGTCTGGCGATACTATCATGGCTTAGGAATATTTCAATTTGTATACTTTTCTTATTCTAAAAAAGACTTTCAAAATTGCTAGTGTTATGTTAATCATGAATTGACGGATAAAGTCTTTTCAATTTTATTCTTGGGTCCTTGGTCGTGAACTGCCAATTTATAGATCCTCCTTTGTTGTTCCGGCTGTCCTGCCAAGCATTCGCCTCTTTTTTTATTTCA
>JBGTBA010000051.1:0-19208 GCA_041749595.1 Flavobacteriaceae bacterium
GAAGGTATTCTATAGAAACGTATTTTTAGGTTTCTTTGATGAAAAAGAATTAAGAAATAAAGAAAAATCAATAAGGTTAGAAACCAATTTAGTGTAAAGTCTAATCTTTAACTTTTGTAAACTATGTATCTTAACGAACATAAAATAATGACTATAGTGAAAAAATTGAAACTGATTTTTTTAATGATGCTTTTTGTGGTAGCATTTTAGTTTACAGGCAAAGAATTCTGCATAGAGATATTCCTTCAGATTGAGCAGGTAAAAGAAAGATTCGCAATTTGACAGAAATTGAAGCGGATAAATTTGCCACCTACTTCTTAATGCCCAAAAAGTTATTGGAGAAGGAATTTTTTAGTGTTTATTATTCAGTTTTTCAAATTGATGAAAATTCAGCATTTAAATTCGGCGGGCGTTCTACCAGGGATTTGAAAAATGAATGTAAAGATCTTCGAGCTTTATCCAGAAAATTGGCTACAGCTGAATCGTTTGACAATCGTCATTTTTCTTCTTTGACTAAAATATTCAAAGTTTCGGTTGAAGCAATGGCTATACGGCTTGAAGAACTTAAATTGGTAAACTAGTAGCGCTTTTTCAGTATCAGTTTAATACATTAGGGCAGAACGTTCCCCGTCAACTCCATAAACAAACTCTCCAGATTTTTATTTTTTCTGCTTAACTGCAATGTTTTTAACTCATTGTCATGGGCAAAATCAAATAGGGCAGGTCGCATATCCACGGAGGTGTTAAAAGTCACTTCATAAACAAAACCACCGGTGTTTTTTACCAGGACCACGTAGGGGAGTTTTTGTAGCAGCGCTTCTTCAATTCGGTAATCAAATTCAACTTCAATAAGTTGCTCTCCTTCGTTTCGCAGATCGGAGAGTTTTTTATCGGCCACCAAAACCCCTTTGTTGATAATCAGCACCCGGTCACAGACGGCTTCTACTTCCTTCATAATATGTGTGGAGAGCAAAATGGTTTTTTCCTTGCCTATTTCCCGTATTAGTTTCCGTATTTCCAGCAGTTGGTTCGGATCTAAACCGGTGGTGGGCTCATCCAAAATCAATACCTCAGGGTTGTGCAATAGTGCCGCTGCCAGTCCCACGCGTTGCCGGTATCCTTTGGAAAGTTGCCCGATTTTTTTATGCGCTTCCGGGGTTAGTCCGGTCTGTTCAATCACTTCAGCAATTCTTTTTTTATCAACCTTGTACACTGAAGCATTGAAGGCTAAATATTCCTTTATGTACATATCCAGGTATAAGGGGTTGTGTTCGGGGAGGTATCCAATGCTTTTTTGGACATTCCTTTTGTCGGCCGCCACATTAAAATGGTTTACCGTTGCTTCGCCTTCATCCGCCTTGTGGTAGGTGGTTAAAATTTTCATCATGGTAGATTTTCCTGCACCGTTGGGCCCGAGAAAACCTACGATTTCGCCTTTCTGTATCGAAAATGATACCTTGTTCAGGACTTTTTGGGAACCAAAACTTTTGGAAATATGAGTTACGGTAATGGACATGGATAAAATTTTATCAAAAATAAACATTTAGCAACCAAACCCATGATTAAATTAGTTTCAGCTACAGCTACAGCTACAGCTACAGGACTATTTTCGTTATAAATGGCTATGGAAACACTGAAATAAACAAAAGAATAAAAAAAAATACGGATTAAACCTGAATTTTAAATATAATTATTACTTTAGCCGGGATTTTACACAAGATGACAAAACAATATTTCTGGAACGGTTTTTATTTTTACTTCTTTTTTAAAAGAGAAGCGGGACTGTTGTAGTATATATTTAAAATAAAATAGATACCAAAGTCCCGCGAAAATCGGGGCTTTTTTTTTGAACATTTTTGAAATTGAACCAAAGCTATTCAACCGGACCTAAAGGTTGAAACATAATAATGAAATTAAGAATAGCAATCCAGGGGATCAAAGGTTCCAATCATTATCAGGTGGCCAAGGATTATTTTGGTGACGATATAGAATTGGTAGAGTGTATGTCCTTTGATAAAATGGTAGATCATTTGCTTCAAAAAACCGCGGATAAGGGGGTTATGGCAATTGAGAATTCCATTGCCGGAAGCATAATCCCCAACTATGCCTTGGTACACCATAATAATCTGCACATTATCGGTGAGCATTATCTAAGCATACACCATAACCTAATGGCCTTGCCCGGCCAAAAAATAGGGGACTTGCAAGAGGTACATTCGCACCCCATGGCCTTGTTGCAGTGCATGGAATTTTTTAGGAACTACCCGCACATAAAATTGGTAGAAGATGTGGATACGGCGGAAACGGCACAGTGCATTCAGGCAAAGCAGTTAAAAGGTATTGCTGCAATAGCGCCTAAAGTGGCCGCTACACTTTATGATTTAGAAATCCTTGCTTCGGAAATACAGACCATAAAGAATAATTCCACGCGCTTTATCATCATAAAAACAAAAAATAAGGTATTACCGGAAAATGAAATCAACAAGGCATCGCTACGCTTTCTTACGGATCATAAAAGGGGGAGTTTAGCCGCTGTGTTAAATGTGATGAGTGATTGCAGACTAAATCTTACCAAAATACAATCCTTACCGGTTATAGAACGGCCCTGGAAATACGCCTTTTTCGTGGATGTTACCTTTGATGCCTATGCAGATTACGGTAAGGCAAAATCGCTTTTGGAAATTATGGCAGAAGAATTTAAAGTATTGGGCGAATATAAAAATGCAAGAATATGATCACTACGTCCGATCGATTAAAAGCGGTTGAGGAATATTACTTCTCTATGAAATTACGGGAGGTAAGAGGGCTTATGGCAGCCGGTAAACCCATTATTAATATGGGTATCGGCAGTCCGGATTTGGCTCCGGCACCGGAAGTATTGCAGGCAGTGAGCAAATCCCTTACGGATAAGGGTGCGCATCAATACCAAAGCTATCAGGGTTTACCGGAATTACGGGAAGCCATCGCATCGTTTTATGCATCCAAATTTGGCGCAATAGTAGATCCCGAAAATGAAATATTGCCCCTTATGGGTTCCAAAGAAGGCATAATGCATATCAGTCTGGCCTTTTTAAATCCGGGCGATGAAGTGCTCATTCCAAATCCGGGATATCCAACCTATACCTCGGTCACGAATTTAGTGGGTGCAGTAGCAAAATATTATGATCTGGTAGCTGAAAAGGGTTGGTTCCCGGATTTGGAAGTATTGCAACAACAAGATCTGTCAAAAGTAAAATTAATGTGGGTAAGTTATCCGCACATGCCCACAGGGGCTGTTGCAAGTAAAGCCCAGCTTCTGGAATTAATAGTGTTTGCTAAAAAGAACAATATATTATTGGTAAATGACAATCCCTATAGTTTTGTGCTCAATAAAAATCCAATGAGCATTTTGGAGATGGAAGGCGCAAAAGAAGTTGCTCTGGAACTTAATTCTTTGAGCAAAACCTTTAATATGGCAGGTTGGCGCGTGGGTATGGTTTTGGGAAATGCCGGACATATCAATGCCATTTTAAAGGTAAAAAGTAATATGGATTCCGGGATGTTTTACGGGATTCAAAAAGGAGCTATAGCAGCGTTAAAAAGCAGTGATGCCTGGTTTCAGTCGCTGAACCACATTTATGAAACGCGTAGAAAATTAATGTTTCAACTAGCGGATAAGTTGAACTGCATTTATGATGAAAAAGCCGTGGGCATGTTTGTATGGGCAAAATTGCCTGAAGGAAGTACTTCTTCGGTGCAGTTTGTAGACGAAGTATTGTATGATAAAAATATTTTTATTGCTCCGGGAACTATTTTTGGGAGTAACGGGGAAGGTTATATTCGCTTTTCCTTGTGTGTTACAGAAGAGAAAATTTTGGAAGCCATTGGGAGATAGTAGTTTGGAGTAACTAGTATTAAGTAGTTCAGTATGGAGAAGTGAAATGTTTCAAGTTTATGGTTTAAATCTAATCTATGGTTGCATTATGTTAATAATATATAAAATACATTTTACAGGAGTGCAAAATAGCGAAAACTGGCAAACCATCAACCAACAACGAATAACGAACAACAAAAAATGAATGTATTTGTAATCGGAATCGGATTAATTGGAGGCTCCATGGCCAAGGACATAAAGCGTTTGTCTACCGGTGCCGTTATTTATGGTATAGATGCTAATCCTGTGCATTTGGATGAGGCACTTACATTGAATTTAATAGACTTAAAGTCAGATTTTGATGCGTTGCATTTGGCAGATGTGGTCATAGTGGCCATTCCGGTAGATGTAATGTTGATCGTTTTGCCAAAAATATTGGATGCGATTACGGACGATGCGGTGGTTTTTGATGTGGGCTCTACTAAATCCTTGGTGTGCAAAGAGATAGAAAGACATACAAGAAGACGTAACTTTTTGGCTTGCCATCCCATTTCGGGAACCGAGTTTTCCGGGCCATCAGCGGCCATAGAGGGATTGTTTTTAGATAAAACCAATATTATTTGTGAGGTTGAGAAAACGGCATTTAAACTTCAGGAAAAAGCCCTTGAACTTTTTAAGCTATTGGGTATGCGCATTCGGTATATGAATCCGGAAGCCCATGACAAGCACATCGCTTACGTATCCCATTTGTCACATATCAGCTCTTTTATGTTAGGAAAGACCGTTATTGAAAAAGAGAAAAATGAACGTGATATTTTTGACATGGCGGGAAGCGGTTTTGAGAGCACGGTGCGGTTGGCAAAAAGCTCACCGGCCATGTGGACCCCAATTTTTAAACAGAATAAGGAGAATGTAATAGAAACGTTGGAGGAGTACATTCAAAACCTGAACGAGTTTAAAAAAATGCTGCTCGAAGATGATTTTGATGGTATTTATAGGGAAATGAACAACACCAATAAAATAAAGGAAATATTAAACGGAATACCGCTGCTTAAAAAATAAGGGCTTTTGGCGAAAGGCTCGAAATACAGATGGCAGGAAGATAATAAAAAAGACAAAATTCAATTAAAAATGGAAAATTCAAAACAAATGAGAGCATGGTTGGATGATATGAAATTAAGCCATCCACTGGTAATCGCTGGGCCATGCAGTGCCGAGACAGAAGAGCAGGTAATGCGTATAGCCAACGATTTAAAGGATACCGATGTAAATTATTACCGGGCCGGTATCTGGAAACCAAGGACACGTCCCGGCATGTTCGAAGGAGTGGGTGCCATTGGTTTAAAATGGTTACAACGTGTTAAAGCGGAAACCGGCATGAAAACCGCAACCGAAGTGGCCAACAGGGCGCATGTGGACTTGGCCCTGGAAAATGATGTGGATCTATTGTGGATCGGTGCGCGTTCAACGGTAAGTCCTTTTATCGTTCAGGAAATAGCCGATGCCTTGGAAGGCACGGATAAGATCATTTTGGTAAAAAACCCCGTAAACCCTGATTTGTCCTTGTGGTTGGGCGCTATAGAACGTCTGTCAAAGGCGAACATTAAAAAGTTAGGGGTAATCCACAGGGGATTCTCTACGTACGAAAAAACAAAATACCGCAATATTCCGGAATGGCAACTGGCCATTGATTTACAGACTAAGTTTCCAGATCTGCCCATCATAAACGATCCGTCGCATATTACAGGAAAAAGGGATATGATTTTTGATGTGTCCCAAATGGCCTTGGATTTAAATTTTGACGGATTGATGATTGAAACCCATTTTGATCCGGACAATGCTTGGAGCGATGCCGAACAGCAGGTAACCCCCGCCAGATTGGTACAGATCATGAAAGATTTGAAAATCCGTAAAGAGTCCAATCAGGAAGTGGAATACAACAGTAAATTGAGCAACCTTCGTGCCCAGATCGATATTCTGGACCATCAGTTAATAGATACTTTGGGGAAGCGTATGAAAGTTTCGGACAGCATTGGGCTACTAAAAAAGCAAAAGAACGTTGCGGTATTGCAATCCAGCCGATGGAACGAGATTCTTGGCGCAATGATCCTAGAAGGGGAGACCAAAGGGTTGAGTGAGGAATTTATTCTGAGAATGTTTAAAGCCATTCACCAGGAATCCATTAATCATCAAGAGAAAATTGTAAAAGCCTAAGTCTTTGAAAATCCCTGCCCTTTGTTGTCGGTATTTTTTGCCCTTTTCGGATATAAAGTTAATTGTTTCCATAGAAAACTGTAACAAAACCCATTTTGGGCCATCTTTACAAAAAAATAAACAAAATCATTATGAAGACAATCGTAACAAGCTTTTTTTTGTTGTTCTCCTTTAGCATCTTTGCGCAGCGCATTGTAGACAAACAAGTAGGAAATTTTAACGAAATAAAGGTATTCGACCTGATAGAAGTCAACTTGATACATTCCGATGAGAATAAGGTGTTGATTAAAGGAAAGAATGTGGACGACATCCAAATTGTGAACAACAATGGAACCCTAAAAATAAGGATGCAGTTGGATAAAATTTTCACGGGCGAAGACACTTTTGTAGAAGTATATTACCAAAACCTTGGTGTGATCGATGCCAACGAAGGGGCCAAAATAACCTCCAATGAACAAATGAAACAAAACACCATTGAATTGCGTACACAGGAAGGGGCAAAAATAAAAGTAGGCCTGGATGTGGCCTACGCACAAATAAGAGCGGTGACCGGCGGCATAGTAGAAGCTTCAGGTTTGGCTAAAACCCAGGACGTTGTTCTGAATACCGGGGGCATTTTTGAGGGAAAGGCACTGACCACCGAAACCACCAAAGTAAAAATCACGGCGGCAGGCGAAGCCGAAGTGTATGCCACGGAACTGGTTGATGTGAACATAAAAGCCGGAGGGGATGTCAGCGTGTACGGAAACCCAAAGGAAGTAAACAAGAACACCTTCGCAGGCGGAAGAGTACATATTAAAGGGTAAGAGAATTACAAACAAAGAGGGCAAACAAACCATCAATACTGTTGTAGTAACTAAGATGAAAATAGGAATTCTTCTAATCTTAATGTTTTTACAATTCCATCTGTTGAGTGGTCAAACTTCTTTGCAGGAAATAGCCTTAAGTAAAGGAAGTTTTAATGTCGGATTTCACCATTTTCAAGCCTATGACAGTACAAGAACCTATAAAAGAGTATTCGATTGGAATAATAAAAGTGCACCACGACCAATTCCTGTTAGCCTGTGGTATCCCGCTAAGATGAATTTAGAAAACTTAGAACCTGTAAAGGTTTTAGACTACTTTGAGATTTTGAAAGAAGAAGAAGAGTGGGAATACTTACCAAATGAATACCTATTAAATTGGTTTTACTATCCCAATTCTGCTGCAAATCAAAATCATCTCCAGGAACAGGCCGCTGCTTATGCACAATTCGAACCTGCTGATGGAAGGTTTCCAATAGTCGTTTATGCACCCAGCTATCAAGCATCTTCAATAGAAAATTTTGCACTATGCGAGTTTTTGGCAAGCCATGGCTATATTGTTATTTCCAGTCCGAGTCGGGGAACCGAAAATAGACTTCTTGAGGGTGGGACGGTGAAGGATATGGAAACCCAGGCAAGAGATGTTGAATTTTTAGTAAAAGAAGCGGGAAAATTACAGAATGCAGACTTTAACCGTATTGCAGCACTTGGCTTCAGTTTTGGTGGCATGGCTAACATGCTTGCACAAATGAGAAATAAGAATATCAAGGCGGTTATAAGTCTTGATGGCAGTGAAAGGTATCAGTATACTACTTTAAAAAAATCGCCTTTTTTTAATATTGCAAAAGTGGATGTTCCCTTTATCCACATGGCGCAAAAAGATATTCCTGAGCAAGTTTTAAAAGAGGATAATATAAGAGCGGAGCTTAATTACAAATTTGAGTTGTACGATAGTATTTTTAATAGTGATGCATTCCAATTAAAGTTTCATAATCTGACCCATTCGCATTTTAGTACTTTGGGTGTTCTTTTTGAGCCACGGGACGAGAGACAAGACAAGAGTGATTTAGAAATTATGGAATCATACAGATTGGTTTCAGAATATACCTTGAACTTTTTGAATGCTTTTTTAAAGGATGATATGAAAGCTTTACATTTTTTAGAGAATGAGCCATCTGATAATGGAGTGGAAAAGGGTTTAATTACCAAGCAATTTAAGAAGAAGAAAGACATACCAATGAATTTCCAGGATTTTAATGAGTTAGCAGCCATACAGAATAATGAAAATTTAAATGAGCTTTACAAATCCATTCTTAAAAAAAACCCATTAATCGAGTTATCTGAGGGAAATTTGAATAATGTCGGATTACAACTCGTTTTTAATCCACAGACCACCACCCAAGGTATAGAAGTATTTCTGTTTGCAACCAGCATGTATCCAAATTCTGCCAATCTTTTTGATAGTCTTGCAGAAGCATATTTATTTAAAGGCAACAAAGACAAAGCCATAGAAAACTTCAAGAAGTCTTTGAAATTAGATTCCCAAAATCAGAATGCAATTGATCGATTGAAACAACTTAGGAAATAAAACAAACGTCTGTATATTGTAAAATTTCATTTCCGAACCATTTCTAATAAAAAATCCCGAAAAAACTTCGGGATTTTTTATTAGATCATTGCAGTTATACATTATTTTTTAAAGATGTAGCGGGTAATAAAAATTCCCTGACCATCACCGTTGCCTGCATCGCTTTCAACGCCACTTACCACAAAGACCAATTCCCATCCCTCGGCAACCATAGCATTGATTTTGGAGGTGATTACAGCATCGTTTGCGGCAATATTCTGGAACCGGATACCACCGATATTGAAAAAGTTCAACAATTTGGTCTCCTCGAAATCTTTAACACGGATCTCGCTGCGATCCGATTTATTCCGCGTATTGTCCTCCTCTGTTTGCACGGAGGAGTATTCCTTGTAATCCTTTTCTTCATTGCCGTCAATAATCCGTGAGCGACCTATACCACTGGGAACAATAGATTCTACACTGGTAATTACTTTGTATTGCTGTGCATGGACGGCCATAGTAATCAGGATTGCAAATAATGTCGTAAAAATTATTTTTTTCATTATACAAAAGATTTTAGTTAAAGGTTATCCCATCAAATATAACCCAATTGTTAAAAGGAAAAATCGTTATTTTGTCCCGGCTTAAAAAATAATTGGACTAGAATGACGGGCACCGTATATAAATCTACCGGGAGTTGGTACGCCATAAAGGCCGAAAATGGCCGTTTTTATGATTGTACCATAAAGGGCAAATTCCGCATCAAAGGGATAAAAAGCACCAATCCCATTGCGGTAGGGGATGGAGTTGCTTTCGATATCGAAACCATTGGCGATGAAACGATCGGAATCATTACGGAAATAACCGATCGGAAGAATTACATTATCCGAAAATCGGTGAACCTTTCTAAACAGACCCATATTATTGCCTCAAATTTGGATCAGGTGTTTTTGATGGTTACGCTGAACAATCCGCCCACATCGACAAGTTTTATCGATCGATTTTTGGTAACCGCTGAAGCATATCATATTCCGGCCATTTTATTATTCAATAAGATAGATATTTATACTGTAGAAGAATTGGGAGAGATAAAATATCTGGCCGAATTGTATCGAAAATTTGGCTATACCTGTATAGGGATTTCGGCAACCACTGGCAAAAATATCGAGCAGGTAAAGGAATTGATGAAAGGAAAAACCAGTATGTTTTCCGGCCATTCCGGGGTCGGTAAATCTACTTTGGTTAACACTATAGAACCAAAATTGGATTTAAAAACCAAAAAGATTTCGGTGCAGCACTTGCAGGGACAACATACCACAACCTTTGCCGAGATGTTCGATTTGGAATATGGCGCACGTATTATAGACACGCCCGGTATTAAAGGTTTTGGGGTAGTGGATATGGAAAAGGAAGAAGTCGGCGGCTATTTCCCCGAATTTTTTAATTTGAAGCCCCTGTGCAAGTTCAACAACTGCCTGCATTTGGATGAACCACATTGCGCGGTAAAATTAGCTTTGGAAAAGGATGAGGTGGCATGGAGTCGGTATAGAAGTTATGTACAGATCATTACAGGGGATGAAGAGGGTTATAGAACGGATAGTTACGATCAAAAGTAGGTGAGGGCGGTTATCCAAAGAGTTTCAAGGGCAAGTGTCACGGTAGGTGCCGAAGAGGTTTCTAAAATAGAGGCCGGATTACTCGTTTTGTTGGGTATTGAAGATGCGGATACCCTGGAAGATATCCAATGGCTTTCCAAAAAAATCGCAAACCTTCGGATTTTTAATGATAACCATGGGGTTATGAATTTGTCCTTGATGGAAATTGGCGGAAATGCCATTGTGGTAAGTCAGTTTACCCTGCACGCCGCTACGAAAAAGGGAAATAGGCCCTCATACATAAAAGCGGCCAAACCGGAAATAGCCATCCCCATTTACGAAAAATTTGTTCAGCAATTGGAAGCTGAATTGGGAAAGAAAATAGGAACAGGGGTTTTTGGGGCCGATATGAAGGTAGCCCTGCTCAATGATGGACCTGTTACGATTGTAATTGACACGAAAAATAGAGAATAGAAAAGTTTTTATGAAAGTCAAATAAACTTTGTTTAGAAGAGGTTATGATATAAAATGACAATTTTATAGAAGTTTTGAAAGGCTCTTTCGGTTAGCTAGCATTATTTTTTTTGAGGATAATATTTTTTACCTTGTCAATAGAAAGTTCGTTAATTTCCTCTTTGCTTAAGTCTATTTCAAGAATTTCATTGAAATTGTTTCTAGATAGTATTTTCCATTTCGCACTTTGGAGTCCTTTGTTGTGATTTAGTTCTAAGTTTTTTGTGTCAACAATAAAAATTTTAATTTTTTCGTCATTTTCTATGACCCAATTTCCCCATTTTGTTGATTCACTTATCAATACACCTTGTAAACCACCACCATAGTTAGGACCGTAACTTGCAATTGTTCGTAACATTTCTTTTTCAGCGAATACTACACAAAATCGGCCTAAAATATCCGGTTTTATATAAGTTTCCGGGCTTTGCAAGTCTTTAGAGTACCTAAAGTTGAAGTATGCTATGGAATCTGTAACTATAGCCCAAGGATAGCCTATTTCTTTACTACTTTTACCAGTGCTTAAATCTAAAAGTTGCGGAATCCTTAAAAGATTTTCCTCTTGGAGCGTAATTTTTTTTGGTTTTACTTTAATTGTAGCTGGGGTATCATTTACGTAATCCACAGTAGATTTATAAAAGGAAATTTGCAAAACATCTTCTTGCTGGGCTTTAGTGGAAATGGTCAGTAAAGCAATAAATAAAATAAGGCTACTTTTTTTCATTTGGTTTTGATTTGGAATTATTGATTACAGGTCATTATGATAAACCTATTTTACAGTGATTACTTAATTGAAAGGTAATATAAAACGGCTAAACAAATAGGTGCATTTTTTTTAAATGTTGTAGGTTTGCACTAAACGTATTCAAAAGCGACATGTAATGAACATACATAACGCACAGCAAACCGTGGACGATTGGATAAAAGCCCACGGCGTCCGCTATTTTAATGAGCTTACCAACATGGCCCAGCTCACCGAGGAAGTAGGAGAGGTGGCAAGAATTATTGCCCGCAGGTACGGGGAACAAAGCGAAAAAGAATCCGACAAAGAAAAAGATTTGGGAGAGGAATTGGCCGATGTGCTCTTTGTGGTGTTGTGTTTGGCCAACCAAACCGGGGTTGATTTGCAAGAAGCTTTCAATAAGAAGTTGGAATTAAAAACCAAACGCGATCATGATAGGCATAACAACAATAAAAAGTTGAAATAGTCGTATATTTGTTTTTTGTTCCGGGTCTTTAGAATTAGTTGCTGTCCCGATACCTATCAGGATTGTCGAAGCCCAATCATAAAAGCGCATTAATAGTATAAAATTTTGAAATTACAACTTACTCCTCCTGCTGAAAAGCGTATCCAAGCGAAAATAGAAATTACCGGTTCCAAAAGCGAATCTAACCGATCTTTACTGTTAAGTGCGCTTTACCCCAATATAACAATTTCTAACTTATCCAACTCGGACGATTCCGAGGTGATGGAAAAAGGGCTAAAAACAAACAACGGCATAGTAGATATTCACCACGCCGGGACGGCCATGCGGTTTTTAACCAGCTATTTTGCCTCACAAGAAGGGAAGAAGGTAACCTTAACCGGTTCTAAGCGCATGACGGAACGGCCCATAAAAGTTTTGGTAGAGGCCTTGCAAAGTTTGGGGGCAGATATCTCTTATGTGCGCGAAGAGGGTTTTCCGCCGATACGAATTAACGGAAGGCGGCTACAAAAGCATAAAGTAAGGCTTCCTGCGGATATCAGCAGTCAATATATATCTTCGCTGTTACTCATTGCTCCGAGTTTGCCAAATGGACTGGAGTTGGAATTGGTGGGAAAAATCACTTCAGTACCCTATATCAAAATGACATTGGGATTGCTTTCCCAGCTCGGCATAGAAAGTTCTTTTAAGGATAATACGATAAAAGTATATCCAAAATCGGCAGTAGCGGATATAAATTTGGTAGTAGAATCGGATTGGAGTTCCGCTTCTTATTTTTACAGCATTGTTGCCTTGGCTGATATTGGCACTGAAATTACCTTATCAGCATACAAGAAAAGCAGTCTCCAGGGCGATAGTGTATTGACAGAAATTTACAAGGATTTTGGCGTTACAACTACTTTTTTAGGGAATCGTATTCAATTAAAAAAAGAAACTGAAAGTCAGCTACAAATCGTAAATATTGATCTTGCCAATGCCCCGGACATAGCCCAAACTATAGCAGTTACTTGTTTTGGATTGGGAATGGGCTGTAATTTAACTGGATTGCATACCCTAAAGATAAAAGAAACCGATCGTTTGGAAGCCTTAAAAACAGAACTTTCAAAGTTGGGGGCATCTATTTCGGTAACGGATAAATCGCTCAGCCTTCGACCATCAAAAACAATCAACAACAACAATGTGTCGATAGACACCTATAACGACCATAGAATGGCCATGGCATTTACGCCTTTGGCCTTATATATCCCCATCACCATCAATGATGCCGAGGTGGTTTCTAAATCGTATCCCGACTTTTGGCAGGATATGCAAAAATTGGGATTGACGTTCAAAAGTGATAATTGAAGCAATTCTTTTTGGAACACCATTATTAGTGACGGCAATATACTGGCACTTAAAATTTTGCAACAACTTATTTATTAGCCTTACAGTCTTTTATCCGGTTAATAATAAGGTTGTACCTCTTAAAAAGGCAAAAATATTTTCAGATATAATTATTTTAAACAATTGATAATCAACGTTTTTTATATTTCTTCAATAAACGCTTTCTACCTTCCGATGAATAATAGGTCTTTTACTTGACATCGGCTATCCGTGGACCGTATATTTGCAGCCGCTTAAAGCAAGTATAAAATTGATTATGCCATGGGCTAAAATGCAATAGATCCCAAAAGGTACAATCCGAAAAAAAAGAAAACAAGTTGAACATATGAAATTATCGCATTTCCATTTTGAACTTCCAAAAGAACTTTTGGCCGAATATCCTGCGGAGAACAGGGACGAATCCAAACTTATGGTCGTCCATAAAAAAACAGGTAAAATAGAGCATAAAATGTTCAAGGACATTATTGATTATTTTGATGAAGGCGATGTAATGGTGCTGAACAACACCAAGGTATTTCCGGCCAGATTGTATGGCAACAAAGAAAAAACGGGTGCAAGGATAGAAGTGTTTTTGTTGCGGGAGTTAAATGAAGAACAGCGCCTTTGGGACGTTTTGGTAGATCCTGCGCGCAAAATCAGAATTGGAAACAAACTCTATTTTGGGGACGATGACGATCTTGTGGCGGAAGTGATAGACAACACTACTTCCAGGGGCAGGACTTTGCGTTTTCTTTATGATGGTTCATACACCGATTTTAGGAGAAAACTACGGTCTTTGGGAGAGACCCCACTTCCGAAGTACATAAAAAGGGGAGTGGAACCTGAAGACGAAGAACGTTACCAGACCATATATGCCAAACACGAAGGTGCCGTGGCGGCACCTACTGCCGGTCTGCATTTTTCCAAACACTTAATGAAGCGTTTGGAAATAAAAGGAGTGCTTTTTGCAGAGGTTACCCTCCATGTAGGATTGGGTACGTTTAGTCCTGTTGAGGTAGAGGATTTATCGAAACATAAAATGGACAGTGAGGAGCTTATCATAGACGAAAAAGCTACAGAAGTAGTGAATAAGGCCAAATTGCAAAAGAGGAGGATTTGTGCAGTGGGCACTACCGCAATGCGCGCACTGGAAAGTGCAGTATCATCGGAACATACCTTGAACGTTTTTGATGGCTGGACCAATAAATTTGTATTTCCGCCCCATGACTTCAGTATTGCAAATAGCATGATTACCAATTTTCATTTGCCAAAATCCACACTGCTTATGATGGTCTCCGCTTTTATGGGTCACGATTTAATGAAAAAAGCTTATAAAGAGGCCATTTTAGAAGGATACAAATTTTATTCTTATGGCGATGCCATGCTCATTATTTAGTACATTATAATTTCCGGGAGGCGGGGAATCTAACTCATTATAATCAAAAAAAAATCCCACTTTGTCAGTTACATGGAAAGGGGGATTTTTTTAGCGACTGTTAGCTGTGGAACACAAAAAGAAGGATATACGGGCACTGGCCAAAGAGCAGCTTCGGGATTTCTTTGTTGCCCATGGAGATCAAGCTTTCAGGGGCAACCAGGTCTATGAATGGATTTGGAGTAAGGCCGCCCATTCGTTTGAAGGCATGACCAATATTTCCAAAGGAACAAGGAAGTTGTTGGAGGAAAACTTTGTGATCAACCACATTAAGGTCGATGTAATGCAACGCAGTACGGATGGCACCATTAAAAATGCGGTAAGATTGCACGACGGTTTGGTGGTAGAATCGGTATTGATACCCACAAAAACCAGGACAACCGCCTGTGTGTCCAGTCAGGTAGGCTGTAGTTTGGATTGCAGGTTTTGCGCTACGTCGAGGTTAAAACGGATGCGAAATCTTAATCCGGACGAAATTTACGATCAGGTCGTGGCCATAGACAATGAAAGCCGGCTTTATTTTGACAGACCGCTGAGTAATATAGTTTTCATGGGCATGGGAGAACCCTTGATGAACTATAACAATGTATTGAAAGCTATAGAAAAGATTACCTCGCCGGAGGGTTTGGGCATGTCGCCCAAACGCATAACAGTCTCCACTTCCGGAGTGCCCAAAATGATACGAAAATTGGCCGATGACGGGGTAAAGTTTAAATTGGCCGTTTCCCTGCACTCGGCCATTGACGGCATACGCACTTCCATTATGCCGTTCAACGCTACCTTTACGTTAACCGATCTTAGGGAGGCATTGACATATTGGTATGCCATGACCAAAAGTAGGATTACCTATGAATATGTGGTTTGGGAAGGTATAAACGACACCCAGAAAGATGTGGATGCTTTGGTGGAATTCTGTAAATTCGCCCCGTCCAAAGTAAACCTTATAGAATACAATCCCATTGATGACGGGGAGTTTCAACAAGCCTCACAAAATGCGATAGCACTTTACGTAACTACCTTGGAACGCCATGGCATTGTGGTTACCGTACGCCGTTCCAGAGGCAAGGATATCGATGCCGCCTGCGGCCAATTGGCGAATAAGTCTTAAAGCGATGTACGATCAACGAACAACCATAAACGAACAACCAATTTAACCAGCATTCCCCTTTATTTTAATTATTTTTACGGTACCAAACCTGTAACAGCCCTTTTAAGGGTAACCATTTGTGAAGATAGTAGCCCAAATTAAGGAACCGATCAACGAGGAGATGGAGATTTTTGAGAAAAAATTCCACCAATCCATGTTTTCCAAAGTGGCTCTGCTCAATAGGATCACCTACTACATCGTAAACCGTAAGGGAAAGCAAATGCGCCCCATGTTTGTCTTTTTAACGGCTAAATTATTGAACAATGGTGAGGTAAATGAACGCACCTATCGAGGGGCTTCGGTCATAGAACTGATACATACCGCCAGTTTGGTCCATGACGATGTGGTGGACGAAAGCAACAAACGGCGAGGTTTTTTTTCCGTAAATGCGCTTTGGAAAAACAAAATCGCCGTTTTGGTCGGTGATTATCTATTTTCCAAGGGTTTGTTGCTGTCCATAGATCATAGCGATTTTGATCTGCTCAGAATAATTTCAGTAGCGGTCAGGGAAATGAGCGAAGGCGAATTATTGCAAATTGAAAAAGCGCGACGCTTGGATATCACGGAGGAAATTTATTACGAGATCATCCGGCAAAAAACCGCAACCCTTATTGCCGCATGCTGTAGTATGGGGGCTTGTTCGGTAAGACCGGGATCTAAGGAAGTGGAAATTTTTCGAAAATTCGGCGAACTCATAGGCATGGCGTTCCAAATCAAGGATGATTTATTTGACTACGGGGACGAACAAATAGGAAAGCCTACAGGAATTGACATTAAGGAACAAAAAATGACCCTGCCCTTTATCCATGTGCTTAACAATAGTACTAAGGAAGATCGAAAATGGCTCATCAATTCCATCAAAAACCATAACAAGGACAAAAAAAGGGTAAAAGAGGTAATCCATTTCGTGAAGGAAAATGGAGGGCTCCTTTACGCCCAGGAAAAAATGCATGTCTTTAAGGAAGAGGCGCTCGCCATGCTCCATACCTATCCGGATTCTCCCTATAAAAGTTCGTTGGAACTTATGGTAAATTACGTGGTAGGCCGAAAAAAATAGATTAAATAAATCTAGCGATCAGCAAGTTGCATTTTTTATCCAATTTTTTTTCCATCTTCAGGCAACGTTTTTTAATAGAACCCCGTCTATCTTTATAGAGGACAATATATAAAAACACTTGAAAATCGTTTCGCTCTACACCAACGAGAAATTGCTTATCAAAAAAGCGGTAGCTGCCAATCCGGAAGCGCAACAATGGCTTTATGAAAGGTACGCCCCCAAAATGTTGGGCGTTTGCAGGCAGTATATAAAAGACCTGCATTATGCGGAGGATGCTATGGTAAAGGGCTTTTTAAAAGTGTTCGCGCACCTGGAAACTTTTAGGGACGAAGGAAGCTTTGAAGGATGGGTTCGGAAAATCATGGTCCGGGAGGCGATAAACCATCTCAGAAAAAAGCAATTCGTGGTTTTTGACGACGAGATATTTGAAAATGGCCCCCATCCACATGTCCCCATCTCCTCGGAATTGGATGTGGAACACATACAATTATTGATAGATGCCCTGCCGGAAGGCTATAAAATGGTCTTTGTGCTCTATGCCGTGGAAGGGTATTCACACAGAGAAATAGCCGGGATGCTCCACATCTCCGAAAGTACCTCCAAGTCACAATTGTTCAAGGCTAGGAGAATGTTGCAGGAAAAATTAAAAGAACAAAACATATTGGAATATGGCACCCATTAAATTTGAAGAACATATTAAGGACATGTTGCATAAGCGGGAGATTCAACCTTCGGCTAGGGCATGGGACAAAATTTCATCAAAATTGCAGACTGCCCCAAAACAGCAAAAGAAAGGCTTTTTTTGGTACGGTATGGCGGCGGGTTTCACAGGCCTTTTTATCATCTCGCTTTTTTATTTCAAGTCCACTTCACTTCCGGCTGTGGATAATGGGGCAGTGGAAACCGTGGCGAAAAGGATTGAAGAAAGGCGAACAGATATCAATTCGGCTACTGAAGTGCTTCCAATGGAGGGTGCCATCGCTATAGGGGAAACGGCAAACCAAAAAGTGATTCTCCCGGTGACCGATCTATCTGTTGGGGACCAAAAGAATTCCAGGAACGGAGGAATTGCCGATACCCCCGGTGTTGGTCCAAATTTAAACGGGAAAAGAGAAGAACTTTGGGAAGGTTCGGAAGAAGTCTTCAATGCCAAAATAGTGGAATTGTTGGCACAGGTAGATTTGTTGGAAAAAGGGAACAGTACGGTTACCGATAGCGAGGTAGACTCCATACTCCGCCAGGCCCAAAGGGAAATACTTCGGGACAGGATTTTAAGAAAGGGCAATTCCATAGATGCAACGGCTCTGCTCATGGAAGTGGAGGATGGGTTGGACAAATCGTTCAGGGATCAAATCTTCGAGACCTTGAAAGCTGGCTACTTAAAAGTGCGGACTGCCGTAGCAGAACGCAATAATTAATCATAAAAACAGAAATCCTTTAAATTTCCCCATCAAATAAAGACGGGGAACGGGAGGGGTTTATTCATCAATCAGCAATCAAAACAAAATCATTATGAGAACAGTTACACTTTATGTATTGGCATTGGCCTTATCCTTTGTTATCCAAAAAGCCGATGCACAGGAAACCTATCAGGAAAAAATAGACATTCTTCAACAACAAAAAGAACTGGTAATTGCACAAGAGAAAGAGGCATTAAAACAGGAGGTCCAACAAGTAAACAAACAGCTAGAAGACAAAAAGATCAGCTCGGAAGGAGCGATGGCCTTAAAAGAAGCCGCAGCAAAAAAGAGGGCGTTGAACATTGAGGACAGGTTAGCTATTTTAGACAGCAGAATAGCTTTGTTACAACGGAACAACGGCAGGGAATTGGCCCTGCGGGATTTTGACACAACAGGGGCAAAACGGATTGGTCTGCGGATTGATGTGAATGGGGAACCTTTGGAGGAGTACCTTTTTGATGTAAAAAAGAAAGCCATTAAATATGATAGGCGAACCTATTCCGATTTTGTTTTTGCGATAGGGCTTAACAATGCTATCATCGAAGGGCAATCTTTGGACGATTCGCCCTATAGAATTGTCGGAAGCCGCTTTTTTGAAATGGGTTGGGCATGGCGCACAAGGGTATTTCAACACACAAATTTTATGCGTATTAATTACGGATTCTCTTTTCAGTTTAATGGTTTAAAACCCAAGGACAATCAGTTTTTTGTGAACAATAGCGGACAGACGGAATTACAGGAATTTGAGTTCGATTTAAGAAAATCCAAACTCCGTATGGACAATTTAGTATTCCCGGTTCATTTTGAATTTGGCCCCTCAAAATTAAGTACCACCGAAAAGAGTATGCGCTATTCCTTAAATAATCAGTTTCGTATAGGCCTCGGGGGTTATGGTGGGTTTAACTTGGGAACACGTCAAAAGCTAAAGTTTAATAGGGATGGCGAACGGGTGAAGGAAAAATTCAACGGGGGTTTCAACACTGGCAATTTTGTGTATGGG
>JBGTBA010000052.1:0-32644 GCA_041749595.1 Flavobacteriaceae bacterium
CCCGAGTTTCTGCAGTCATACCTTGATGAATTTTGCTATAAATTTAATCGTGGGCACTTCGGCGAGGCTTTGTTTGGAAGACTTTTGGTGGCGGCCGTCAGTAGCAAAAATGAATTTAGGTATAAATACGGATAATCATTATTAATAATTAGCGGATACAATATGTAAACCCAAGACATCAGATTATGTATTTTTACCATAACTCTTTAATCTAAAAATTTCCCTTTGGGAGTAAAGGACTGATGAAACAATACCACGATTTACTGAAGCTTGTCTTGGAAGCGGGCAGCCAGAAAGGGGATAGAACGGGAACGGGAACCCTAAGTGTTTTTGGCCATCAAATGAGGTTCGATCTAAGCGAGGGTTTCCCAATGGTAACCACCAAAAAACTACACCTTAAATCAATCGTGCACGAACTCATTTGGTTCTTGAACGGAGACACCAATATTGGTTATTTGAAGGAAAACGGTGTACGTATCTGGAACGAGTGGGCCGATGATCATGGAGATCTGGGGCCTGTGTACGGACATCAATGGCGTAACTGGAACAATGAGGGGATAGACCAGATATCTGAACTCATAGAAACTTTGAAGAAAAACCCAAATAGTCGGCGCATGCTGGTTACGGCATGGAATCCCAGCGTGTTGCCAAATACTTCGGTTTCTTTTTCCGAAAACGTGGCCCAAGGAAAAGCGGCACTGCCCCCTTGCCACGCTTTTTTCCAATTTTATGTGGCAGATGGGAAATTGTCCTGTCAATTGTACCAACGCAGTGCGGATATTTTTCTTGGCGTCCCATTTAATATTGCCTCTTATGCGCTATTCACACTAATGGTGGCCCAAGTATGTGGGTTTAAACCCGGGGAATTTATCCATACGTTTGGGGACGCCCATATTTACAACAATCATTTGGAACAGGTGGAACTTCAATTAAGTAGAACGCCTAGACCCCTTCCTAAAATGATTTTGAATCCTGATGTTAAGAGCATTTTCAACTTTACATTTGAAGATTTTATGTTGGTGGATTATAACCCCCACCCGCACATTAAAGGCGTAGTTTCGGTTTAACCCTACCAAAAATACCTGCTGGAAAAACCAATAATGGTACCTAGGATGAATAAATGCAAACTTATGAAAGCAATTTGGAAAAACATCGTTATTGCGGAAAGCAATGAAACCATTGTCGTGGAAAACAACCATTATTTTCCTGCCGGAAGCATAAAAAAAGAATATTTCAAAAAAAGCGATACCCACACCACCTGTGCATGGAAAGGGATTGCATCCTACTATACACTAACGGTAAATGGGGATGAAAACAAAGATGCTGCATGGTATTACCCCGAAGTAAGCCCATTGGCCAAACAAATTAAGGGCTATGTTGCTTTTTGGAAGGGTGTTGCCATTGAAAAATAAAACAACGGCAACACACTATCAAAGTTTTTTAAAGTACCAATACGGCGTTTTCGGCACCGGCGAAATCGTTCCACTGATAACGATCTGCTTCGGTCTCATTAACATAAGTACCATCAATTAAGTACTTAAATTCATAAGTACTTTCTTTTGGCAATTCAAAAGTGCCCTTAAAATTTCCGTTCTTTAATTTTTTTAACGTGCTTCCTTTGGGGCTCCAGTTATTAAAATCGCCAACTACGGCCACTTTTTTAGCATCATCCGCAGGTACTGTAAAAGTAACTTTACAAACCGGCTTACTCTTTAAATATTGTTTTGCGATTGCCATGATCTTTAATTTTAGAAATTATAGTGCAAAACAAAATATAAATCAACTTACAAGCAACTAGTTAACAAAGATTTATCAATTTCGTAAAATATTGGCTTCTTTAAAAATGCAATGTCAAAAAAGCTGGTGCTAATTTATAAAGTAAGTAAATGCCATCAACTGTTTTTTAAGATTCCTACAATGACGTTTATATCTTTTTCAGTATTATAAAAATGAAAACTAAGCCGAATACCTCCTCCTCGTTGCGCACAGACAACATTATTCTTTGTTAAATACCGAAAAAGGGTTTCATTTCCCTTAATATTGAAAATAGGGCTGTGGTCTTTCCTTTTCAATACTTCTTCATCCAATAAATCCAATGCGGCAAATTCCCTTTTTGCTTTTTGGGAGAGTTTCTGGAGTTGTGCTTCTATGTGCTCTATTCCTATCCTATTAAAAAATTTTAATGAAAACTGAAGACTGCCAAAATTAAAAGTGTCCAAATGTCCCGGCTCAAGATGTTTACAAAAGGGGATGGGCGCCTCCCCTAATGGATCATTATTTGTTGCATGAAGACCAGTGGACTTAACGGAAAATCTTGCCTGCACTGCATTTTTTACAAGGAAAAAGCCACAGCCATAGCCCCCCAGCAACCATTTGTAGGCACTTGCCCCTAATATATCTACGCCTGATGTCTCAAAATCAAAATTCCTCGTTCCACAGAATTGGGTACCGTCGGCAATTATGACCAAATCCGGATATTCCATTTTCAATTCTTTCAGAAATTCCATATCGATCTGTATTCCATTAAGCCATTGCACCAAACTTAAAGCCAGGACATTTATTTTTTCTTTCTTTATACGATCCGCAATATGCGTTTCAAAATCTGCGCTCATCTTTACATAGTAGGTAGGGAACCCTCGACTTTCAAAAGGCCAATTTACCGAGGGATAGTCATTTTCCAAAAGCAGCACTTTGTTCTTTTTGTCCAGTCCTTCCAGTAGCAAATTCAATCCCAATGAGAAATTCGGAACCAATGCCACGTTTTCCGGTCTACAGCCAAAAAAAAGACCCACCGTTTTTCGGGTTTCGGAGAGAAGGGCAAGGCTCTTCATTTTCATGGCACTGCCACCGATCAAGAAATCCAGATCATGCTCCTGCCGCCAGTCCAACAAGCTATCGTACAATAGACCTGATGCAGCGGTATTTGCATATATATATTGATCTAAAATGGGGAATTCCTTCCTAATCTTTTCCATACCGCAGTAAGGGTTAAAATGTAATTATGTTATCTTTGCCCGTAAAGATAGGTATTGCCATGTTCCTTAAAAAGAAAATTGAAATCAAAATAAATATAGAACAGCATGAATTGTTGGAATATGCCCATAATCGCATTCAACAAAAAAAACGCCTTTATACCCATTTTGTGGTCTTTATTATAGGTAGTGCTTTTTTGTTTCTGATTAATAAAGCTTTGAAGTTCGGGGGCACACACAATTGGTTCGTCTGGGCGATACTGTTATGGGCATTTCTATTTGCCTTTCATTTTTTAAATGTTTTTGTTACCCAAAAATTCATGGGTAAGGATTGGGAACGGAAACAACGGGAGAAATTGGTGTTTAAACAAAAAGAGAGAATTACCGAACTACAAAAGAAAATAGAGACCGATTTTCCCTTATCATCCATTAACAAAAAAAAAGAGTAATGGGGAACCTAACCGTGATAGCCGCAGTAGCGGAAAACAATGCCTTGGGGAAAAAAAATGGCCTACTTTGGCACCTCCCCGATGATTTTAAGCGATTTAAAAAAATTACCTCCGGACATAAGATCATCATGGGCAGAAAAACCTTTGAGAGCTTCCCAAAGCCCTTGCCCAATAGAACACACATTGTAATTACCAGGAATACTCATTATACAATAGACCGCTCTAATTGTATTGTTGTAAGGTCCATAGAAGATGCCCTAAATTTAATTGGAAAAAATGAACCTTCGTTTATTATTGGGGGAGGGGAAATTTATGCCTTGGGAATGAAATATGCAGATGCCATGGAGCTTACCAGAGTGCATCATTCCTTTGACGGGGACACCTTTTTTCCGGAGATAGATACTACTATTTGGAAACTAACGGAAGAAGAATACCATCCTAAAGATGAACGGCACCTATACGATTTTACTTATATGACCTATATAAGAGCCTAAATTCCTCCCTATAGCTAAAAATTCAGGTAAGATATTTGTATGGGCGTGCGGATATCCTGAAGGAAGTGCTTCAAAATGCTGTCATCGCCATTGGTGTAGAATTCGTTTTTGCCCCCATAACGTGAATCGCACAATAAATTTTCCTGTTTCAAAATAGCTAAGGTCTGTCTGGCCACGGCCTCACCAGAATCCAATATTTTTATGTGTCCTGGAAGCAATTCTTTCAATACGGGCATTAAATACGGATAATGGGTGCATCCCAATACGAGATAATCTATTCCTTTTTCTATCATGGGAGCCAATAAATTTTGCAACAACAACTTGGTTTCCTCGGCATCCACTTTTCCAGCCTCAATAAGTGGCACTAGGCCCGCCCCTTCCTGCTCTACTATTGTAATGCCATTGCCATGGTTTTTTGCGGTACTGTGGAACAAATCGCTCGCCAAGGTTCCTTTGGTGGCAAGAACACCTACTGTCCTAGATCGGGATTGTAGTGCTGCGGGCTTAATGGCCGGTTCTATACCTATAAAGGGGACAGGATAGTTCTTTCTTAAATAGGTTATGGCGTTGGTTGTTGCCGTGTTGCATGCAACTACAATTATCTTGCAGCCTTTTTGTAGCAAAAACTCAGTATTTTTTATGCTCAGTCCAAGGATTCCATCTTTGGCCTTCTCGCCGTACGGTGCATTTTTGCTGTCCGCCAAATAAATGGTACCTTCTTGGGGCAAGAGCTGGTGGATTTCCCTCCAAATGGAGGTGCCACCAATACCCGAATCGAAAATACCTATGGGACCATTGTTCATTTCTTGTTGTTTGCCTATGTATCCGATCTATCTCCCTCCGTGGGTTTAAAACCCTAATAACATTATGGTTATAAAAACCCGCCCATCCTTAAAAAGTTAGGGAGGGACGGTCAAAAAAAAAATTTGTTCCTGGCTTAAAAGCCCAATTGTTTTTTTACTTCTGCCAACAGATCCTTTCCTTTGGCAACGATTACTCCACCACCTTGCGTGGAGTCCATAACATAATCAAAACCTAGTGAGGCGGCCACTTTTTCAATGGCCGTTTTGGCCTTCTCGCTTATCGGGCCTAATAGTTCGGCCTGCTTTTTTTGTAGTTCTTGCTGTGCGGCCTGCTGTGCTTCACCAATGTTCTTTTCATATCCCTGCAATTCCAAGGCCCTTTTCTGGTTTTCTTCCTCTGATTTGGAAGTGGCCTCATTTTGGTATTGGGTGTACTTGTTCTTTAATTCGGTCATGGAACTCTCAATATCTGCCCTGTAGGTTTCCTGCAATTTTTTTAATTCGGCCTCAGCTGCTTTCATTTCCGGCATTGCGGACAAAAGCTCCTGCACATTGATATGTGCAATTTTACTTTGGGCATTTACAAAACCAGTAGCCGCTACCATCAAAACTATGGCTACTACAATTTTCTTTACGTGTGTCATGATTTTAAATTATAGTTGAGTGTTAATTTTAAGATTTACTTATTAAAATATTTCGGTTTTTATTACTTTTTTTTTACTGTGGTTCCTTTTCCTGTTCTTCCGGCTTTTCGTTTCTTTTGGCCTCCCGTTCATCCAGTAATTTTTTTCTTCTTTCTTCGTACGCCTTTTTGCGATCTTCCCTTAATTTTAACTGTTCCGCCCTTTTTTCTTCAGCGGTTTTTATCCGGACTGCTTCCGCCTCTTTTGCCCTTTCCTGTCTTTCCAATAATTCATCGCTGATTTCTTCTTCAGCTGGCTCCCCTTCAAAATCATCGAGTTTGCTCTTTAGTTCGGCCTTTTTATTTGGGGCACTTACTTTTCTTGTCCTTGCGATTCCCCTTAAAACCAGATCGCTTATATCGTGCCTTTTTTCAGAATACAACATTACGACATCTGCCGATTTATCAAAAATAAAATCATACTTTTTATTGGACCCTATTTTTTGTACCTCATTAAATACCTGATCCTGTATAGGCTGTATGAGCAATCGTTTTTGTATTACCAAATCACCTTGGGGTCCAAATCTATCCTGTTGGTACTCCAACATTTCTTTTTCCTGTACTTGTATCTCTTCCTCCCTTTCTGCGATAAGCTCATCTGTCAACAATACCTTCTCTGCCATAAGATCTTTCTTCATTTGTTCCACAACACCTTGCTTTTGTTCTATCTCCACCTTCCATTTTTGTACTTTGGCCTCTAGTTGCGAACTGGCATCCCTGTATTCTTCTACATTTTCCAAAATATATTCCATATCCACATAGCCTATCCTAATACTCCGCTGTGCAAACAGCCCCGGGGAACAAATTAAAATGGCAAATGCAATAAAAACGGCCGTTTTTATTGGCTTATGGTAAAGCAAAGTTATTGGTTTCATTATTATTTCGTTTTAACCTATAGAAAATATCGTGCCAAAATAAATAAATATTTTAAAATGAAGATATTAAATCCGGGGACATCCAAGAAATAATTCTATTGGATCAAAACTGCTGCCCAATGATAAAATGGGTTTGCCAACCGCTGGGCCCGTTGGATTGTGGTCTTAGATCCTGATCAAAACCATAACCGAAATCAATGCCCAAGAGGCCAAAGGCTGGCATAAAAATCCGCAATCCCAATCCGGCCGATCTTTTTATTTCAAACGGATTAAACGACTGAAAATTGTCAAAGGAGTTGCCCCCTTCCACAAAGGCCAGCCCAAAAATGGACGCGGAAGGCTTTAGGGTAAGCGGATATCGCATTTCCATAGAGTATTTGTTGTACACAATCCCCCCTTCCTGTCTTTGCGTAGCCGGATCTACCGGTGTTAAAGAGGAGTTTTCATAACCCCTAAGCTGTATGGTTTCCCTGCCATCCAGGGTAAAATTATTGCCAAGTCCGTCCCCTCCAACAAAAAAGCGCTCAAAAGGTACATTACCAATGTCCTGGTTGTAGTTTCCCAGAAAACCAAACTCCACATTGGTTCGCAAAACAAATTTATCCACCAAGCGGGTGTACCAATCTCCCTTAAATTTAACTTTATAAAATTCCAACCATTTAAAGCGCTCTGCCTCAACTTCTTCCAATTCCCTTTGTTGTGCGGGGGTTATGGTGCCATTAATTGTCAAGGGGGTAAGCTCCTCGCTTCTCGCCTTCAAGGTTTTGTGGTCTACACCGTTAAATGCGGAATACGGAGGTGTAAACTTTGCCGTGATCTCAAAATTGGATCCTCCCATTGGAAAAATAGGGTTGGGCCCCGAAGATCTTCTTGATATCCCAATAGTGTAGGCCAACGAATTGGATTTTCCATTACCAAAATTGAACAGTCCCAGATTATAGTCCTGAAAATTGTACAATTGGTAGCTAATGGCATGCGAGAGCGTAAAAAAATCATCTGGCCACTGCAATCGTTTTGCCAGTCCCACCGACACACCGGTAATGGAGAATTGCTGATCCTTAGTTACATTAATCCTACCGTTATTGTTAAAGGTTGTCCCAAATTGTTGTGTCCTTGAAAGGGACATATTAAAACGAACAGGTTTCTTGCCCCCAAGCCAAGGTTCGGAAAAATTTAGGCTAAATACCCTAAAGGACCTACTTGCCTGCAACCGTATCGCAAAAGTTTGGCCATCGCCCATTGGCACAGGTTTGTAAGCCTCTCCCTTAAGTATATTGCCTATGGAAAAATTATTGAAGGAAAGCCCCAAGGTGCCTATAAAACCGCCTCCTCCATAACCTCCCTGCAATTCTATCTGGCTGGAACCGGACTCTACTAAATTGTACTTTAAATCTACCGTGCCCTCATTAGGGTTTGGGTTCTGGATATCTGGTTTGATCTGCTCCGCATCAAAAAAGCCCAAGGCTCCCAATTCCCTTATACTCCTTATAATATTGTCTTTACTGTATTTTTGTCCCGGCCGTGTGCGCAATTCCCTAAAAATAACATGGTCATTGGTCTTATCGTTGCCCGCAACGGTAACATGGTCCAGGAATGTTTCCTTTCCTTCTATGATCCGGATCTCAAAGTTTATGGTATCGTTTTCGGCAGAAATCTCCACAGGGTTTATACTGGAAAAGAGATAGCCGTTGTTTTGATATAGGTTGGTGATATCCTCCGCATCTGGTTTGGAATCGTCCGCAATGCGCTTTCTTAGCAAGACACCATTGTAGGTGGCTCCTTTTTTTATTCCCAATACCTGGGTCAACTGCCTATCCGTATAAACCGTGTTGCCAACAAAATCGATGTCCCCAAAATAATATTTCCTTCCCTCTTCTACCTCTATTTTTATTTTAATATTGTTCTTATTTACGTTGTAGACCGAATCGGATATGATCCTGGCGTCCCTATATCCATTTTCAGCATATTTGTCACCCAATAGGGTTAAATCCTTGGCATAATCCTCTCTGATGAATTTTGATTTTTTCCAAAAACGGTAAAACTTCTTTTTCTTGGTCTTTTTTAGGGCTTTGCGCAGTTTTTTACTGGAAAGCATTTCGTTGCCCTCAAATGCAATTTCCTTAATTTTCACCTTATCTCCCTTTTTAACATTAATGACCATGTTTTGGGCATTGGCCTCGGATGTGTCCTTTGCCGTGGCAATATTGACGGTTGTATTGAGATATCCCTGTTTTTTATATTTATTCTGTAGGTAATTTTTGGTGTTCGCAATAAGGCTTTCGGTGATTTTTTTTCCTTTTTTTAGGTCCGCATCCTTTATGATATCGTCCACTTTCCTTTTCTTTACCCCGTACATGGTGATTTTTGAAAGCGTTGGCCGTTCTAAGATGTTAAGTTCAAGGAATACGTTTTCTCCTTCTATTTTTGTGATATAAAAAGAAATGTCGCTAAAAAGTTCCAGCCCCCAAAGTTTGCTGATAATGGCACTGATCTGTTCCCCGGGAAGGGTGATTGGCTGACCGTCCCTAAGCCCTGTATAAGTTTTGACGGTCTGTTCGTTATAACTTTGTAGGCCGGTGATCTGCAAGCCGCCAAGTATGTATTTCTGCCCGTCTTCATAAGAGGTTTCCTGGGCCGAGCCAAACGTTATACTAAAAAGGAGTAGGAGTGTAATTAAGGGTTCAAGGGATATGAACCTTTTCATATCGCTAGTTGAGTTGTTCGCTAGTTTTTCCAAATCTTCGTTCTCTGTTCTGGTAATTTATGATTGCCTCCACCAAATGGTGCTCCTTAAAATCGGGCCAATATACATCAATAAAATACAATTCGGCGTATGCAATTTGCCAAAGTAAAAAATTGCTTATCCTATGCTCCCCACTTGTCCGGATCAGCAGGTCCACATCGGGTAAATTTTGTGTGTAAAGATGGTTATTTATAATGGTTTCGTCAATATCTTCGGGAGAAATTATATTATTTTTAACTTTGAGGCTTATCTGCTGTACCGCTCTTTTTATCTCTTCCCGAGACCCGTAACTCAGTGCCAAAGTCAATGTCATTCCAGAGTTTTGAGCTGTTTTTGCCATGACTTCCTTAAGCTCGTCATGTGCCTTTTTGGGCAAAGATTCAATATTGCCAATGGTGTTCAGCTTTATATTGTTTCCATTAAGGGTTCTGAGTTCTTTTTTTAAGGAGGACACCAGAAGTTTCATTAAAGTGTCCACTTCCAATTTAGGGCGCTTCCAATTCTCTGTGGAAAACGTATATAAAGTAAGATACTCAATGCCTATTTTAGCACAGTTCTCTACTGTGGTCTTCACTGTTTTCACTCCATGCTCATGCCCAAAAACCCTTAATTTGCCCATTTGCTTCGCCCATCTTCCGTTGCCATCCATAATAATGGCAAGATGTCTAGGCAATTTGCTTTTTCCCATTTCATCAATAGTGCTCATACCGGGTTTACTGAAAACATTGGTAACAGGGTTTTTTGCCAAATGTATAGGTTAGCGTAACCCCTGAAAATACATACCAATCGTCACTGAAAATATTTCCGAATTTAAATTCTTCGAAGTTAGATTTTTCCGGGTTACTGGCATCCAAATTATCCGTAAAAGTATATCTGGCACCCACTTCGGCACCCAAAATAAAAAACGTGTTTAACCGAACTTTAAACCCAACGGTCATTGGTATGGCCAAACCGCCCTCCTTTTGGTTCAGATCCTGTAGTTGGGCAGCGTCAAAATAATTATAATCATACCTAAAATAGGTGAACCCCGTATATAGATATGGGGTAAAGGCCTGCCCCAATTTATGTAGGTTGTATTCTAAAAAATTAAATTCTAGCCCTGCGGAAGCTTCCATAATTGAATTGTCCATAACAAAACCTCTTTGCCTTCTGGAAGATAAATCCGATTTGGAATCATCAGCCGTAAATTCCCCATAGATGATACTGGCGCGCCATGCATAGCGCTTGCTCTTGTTCCATTTAAAAAGGGCACCAAAAGCCGGTCCCGAAGGTAAAATAAAATTTGTTCTCCCAACATCGCCAATATTATTGGTCCCTCCAGCAAAAAGGCCTATTTCATAGGTTTGGGCAGTCGTTTTTCCGAAAACGAATAGCAGTATTACAGCAACAATAAATCTCATTAAGGCCAAAAGTTTGCAAATATAACAATTTCAGTATTTTAAACTACTGCATTACCATACTCATGTTCTCTTTTGTAAAACAGCTTTTAGTTCAATTTATTGTTTGGTATGGACGATCAATTGCGACGGTCCTCGCCCCATAATAATTTATTTCGAAGTGTTTTAAGAAAACTTCCCGAGGTGTACTCGATCATCTTTATAGTGAAGCCTGCCTTTTTTACAACGATTTCCTTCCCATTTTCCAAAGTGGCGATCCTGGAATCCAGGGATATCAAATGATTCTCTTCCCTCCCGGATACTTTCAGTCTTATTATGGTATCATCTGCAATGACCAAAGGCCTTGCGTTGAGGTTGTGCGGGGCGATCGGTGTTAAAATCAATGATTTGGCCGTTGGGGTTATCACCGGTCCCCCACAGCTCAAAGAATATCCGGTAGAGCCTGTTGGTGTGGCGACTATGAGGCCATCTGCCCAATAGGAGGTTAAGTATTCATCGTTCAAATAGGTTTCCACGGTGATCATTGACGTGGTGTCCTTTCTGCTTACGGCTATTTCGTTGAGGGCAAAATTTAAATCCCCAAAATCTGGCTCCGCAGCATCTGCCCGAACCTCTACCAGGCTCCTTTCCACTATGGTATATTCCCCGTCCAAGAATTCATGCAACACTTTTCGGACATCTTCCTTTTTAAAAGTGGACAAAAATCCCAATCTACCTGTATTGACGCCCACGATGGGTATGCCCAAATCCCTTACATAAGTAATGGCCCTTAAAACGGTGCCGTCACCTCCAAAACTAACAAACATATCAAAAGAGGCGTCAAGGCCCTGGTCTGTGTTGAAGGTATGGTATGTCCCTATGTGCTTTGCCGTGGAAAGAAGTCTGTGAAAATCTTGTTCTATACTAGCAAATATGCTGTTCCTGTAAAGCTCGTCCAAAAATTCAACTACATAGTCCAAAGCATTGTCCTGATAGGTCTGACCATAAATAGCGATCTTCATATGCCTTAAACGTTAAGATATTTATCCAAATAATCTGAACGCTGTTTCAAATCTTC
The DNA here is from genome assembly GCA_041749595.1 of Flavobacteriaceae bacterium. GTDB lineage: Bacteria > Bacteroidota > Bacteroidia > Flavobacteriales > Flavobacteriaceae > Aurantibrevibacter. The sequence goes on from JBGTBA010000052.1 coordinate 11,473, forward strand.
CATGAACTGATCGTCATTGTTCCCGGAAATAATATCGTAATTGTACCGCCTGAAGGATTGTAGTAACTCATTAAAATTTGTGGCACTTACTTTTAAAGTGATCTGAACCGAATTGCTGCGAATATCGGTTATAAAAACCCCCAATAATTTAACGTTGTTGCTTTCCACAATTTGAACTACCTCACTAAAGGAGTAATCCTTTATACCCTTTTCCACAACAAGGAGGCTCCCGGGCTCCGTAAAAAAGGGGGTGTCTATAAAATCAATGATGATTTCCGAAAGATCGTAGTACCCTGTAACACTTTCGTTTTTATCCAATACGGGCAAAATGTTGGACTCATTACGGGCAAAGGCCTCCAGAACATCCAACCAAATGGCGTCTTCGCGAACAAAAAAGGTTTCCAATTGATAGTGAAAGGATCCTATTTTTTTATGACTGTCAAAACCTTCCAGATCCCGAACACTCAAAACCCCTATAAAACGATCTCCCTCCGTTACGGCAACATGGGAATACGTGTTTGCTTTAAAGAATTTAATGACCTTCTTCAGAGGATCTTCTACCTTAAAGACAGGAATTGTGCTGATTATGTGGGATTGGATCTGCATAACTTTAAAATATAACGCAAAATACTAATTTAAAATATCAAAAGGTATGCCTAATTTGTATTTTTGTGCTCGCTCCAAAAGAAATGACAACATGGCAAGATTAAGTGTTAATATCAATAAAATCGCTACCTTAAGAAATTCCCGTGGGGGAAATGTACCCAACCTAATAAAAGTCGCCGCAGATATTGAGGCGTTTGGTGCCCAGGGCATAACCATTCATCCAAGACCGGACGAGCGGCACATCCGGTACCAAGATGCGAGGGAACTGAAAAAAATGGTGACCACTGAGTTTAATATTGAGGGCAATCCGGAACAGAAGTTTATAGATCTCGTTTTGGAGGTGAAGCCTACACAGGTTACGTTGGTACCTGATTCTGTTGATGCCATTACCTCCAATGCAGGTTGGGACACTATAAAAAACAAGGCTTTTTTAAAGAACATTATTACGGTTTTTAGGCATAATGGCATCCGTACCTCCATTTTTGTGGACGCCGATTTAAAAATGGTCGAGGGAGCGGCGGAAACGGGCACTGACAGGATAGAGCTGTACACCGAAAATTATGCGAAGGGCTATGCCATCAACAAAAATAAAAGCGTTGAACCTTATGCCAATGCCGCACTATTGGCCCATAAATTAGGGCTGGGCATTAATGCAGGGCATGATCTTAGTTTGGGCAACATCGCCTATTTTAAGTCCAATGTGCCAAATCTACTGGAAGTGTCCATTGGCCATGCCCTCATTTGCGAGTCCCTTTATTTTGGCTTGGAAAACGTGGTTAATATGTATTTAAACAAACTACGGTAATGGAGATATTACATTCCTTAATTTTGGGGGAGGGCAAACCATTGCTGATCCTACACGGGTTTCTGGGAATGTCCGACAATTGGAAAACATTGGGCTCCCAATATGCGGATGAGGGATTTGAAGTTCACATAATAGACCAGCGGAACCATGGCCAAAGTTTTAGATCGGAGGACTTTAGTTATGACTTTCTCGTGGCCGACCTAAAGCAGTATATATCCCAAAAGGAATTGGCGAAAGCGATTGTCATGGGGCATTCCATGGGTGGAAAAACAGCCATGCAATTTGCCTGTGCCTATCCCGAGCTAACGGAAAAATTGATCGTTGCCGATATAGCCCCAAAATACTATCCCCCACAACATGGCTACATCTTGGATGCCCTGAACAAATTAGATCTGGAAAGCATAACTTCAAGAGGGCAGGCAGATGTGGAATTAGGAAAATACATTACCGATTATGGAACTCGGCAGTTTTTATTGAAAAACCTCTATTGGGCTAAAAAAGGGAAAATGGATTTCCGTTTCAATCTGGCCATACTTTCCAACAAAATGGAAGAAGTAGGGGACAATATTGGATCCATGTCCATATTCCATGGCCCTACCCTATTTTTAAAAGGGGATAGATCGGAGTACGTTTCGGTCGACGACTATGCCGAAATAAAAAGACATTTTCCTTTAGCATCTGTGGGAACCATAGAAAAAGCAGGGCATTGGCTTCATGCCGAAAATCCAGTACAGTTTTTTGAAAAGTCGATTCATTTTATGAAGTCGTAAAAATAAGGCTCTATTTATTATGCATGCATAATTTTTTTGGTCTTTGCATTGCGAGTGTAATAATTTTAATTAATTTTGAAACTAACGTGCCGTTTACGGTCAGAACATAGACTAAATTATACTAACTCAAACTTTCATAGATGAAAAATTTTTTAGCGCTGCTTGCGGTTTTTGGGTTCATTTTTGTTTCCTGTAATGATGACGACAACACAATAGAGACAGGTCCAACAGGTCCCGAGCCCATTCAATTTACGTCCGGTTCCACCAATTTTTCAAAGTATGTCTCTGTGGGAAATTCCCTAACGGCAGGGTATTCTGACAATGCCCTTTTCATTGACGGGCAAACGGCTTCCCTTCCAAATATGTTGGCAACGAATTTCGCACTGGCTGGCGGGGGCGAGTTTAAAATTCCCTTTATGGCCGACAATCTTGGTGGTGCCACATTAGGTGGGCAACCCATCTTGGGCAATAGGCTGTTTCTTAACTTCGCCTCGGGGTCTCCGGTACCCACTCCGGTCAGTGGCACCGGAACAACGGAAATAAGCAATGTCTTAACGGGGCCATTTAATAACATGGGGGTTCCGGGTGCCAAAAGCTATCATTTGGTTGCCCCGGGATTTGGTAATTTGGCCGGAGTGCCCCTTGGTTTGGCCAATCCATACTTCGCAAGGTTTGCCTCCTCACCAAATGCAACTGTCATCGGCGATGCCTCTGTTCAAAACCCAACTTTCTTTTCGCTATGGGTAGGCAACAATGATATTCTTGGATATGCCCTTTCCGGTGGTTCAGGTGTGGACCAAACGGGCAATTTAGACCCAAGCACCTATGCGGGCAATGACATAACAGATCCAAATGTTTTTGCAAGTGTGTATAATGGCCTTTTGCAGGCACTTACCGCCAATGGTGCCGATGGTGTAGTGGCCAATATCCCGGATGTAACCGTATTGCCGTTTTTTACAACAGTGCCATTTGCGCCATTAAGTCCGGCCAACCCTGTATTCGGCCCACAAATCCCGACCCTTAACGCCACATTTACGCAATTAAACCAAGTATTTGCTTTTTTAGGGGTTCCCGAAAGATCTATAACGTTTTCCACAACTGCGGCAAGTGCCTTGGTCATAAAAGATGATGCATTGCCCAATTTATCTGCACAGATAACCGCGGTCCTTCAAGGGGGAGGTGCAGATCCGGGAACTGCGGCAGTTCTTGGATTTTTATACGGACAGGCCAGACAGGCAAATGCCAACGATTTGATTGTTTTCACCAGTCAAACCGTGATCGCCCAATTAAACGAGACCGCATTTGCTACATTGCAACAATTGGGTCTCCCGGCAACCACAGCCGGGCAATTGGCCATTAACGGGATTACTTTTCCCTTGGAGGACCAGTGGGTGTTGACCCCGAGCGAGCAGCAAGCGGTGGCCACGGCAACAAGTGCGTACAACCAAACCATAGCCGCATTGGCTTCACAATTTGATTTGGCATTTGTGGACGCAAATACTTTTTTTAACGTTGTTGCAGTTTCGGGCGTGCCCTTATCCGATGGTAGTACGGTAAGATCTACCTATGGCACGGGGGGAGGGTTCTCCTTGGATGGCGTACACCCGTCGCCCAGGGGCTATGCGCTAATTGCAAATTTGTTCATAAATACCATAAACGCAAAATTCGGTTCCAATTTACCCGGTTTGGAACCTTTGGATTTTACCGGACTTTATGTGAACTAATAAAAATAAATCCGTACTTTTAAAGTGCCGGTCAGTATCGGCATTTTTCTATTTAATCTAAACCAAAAATCATGAAACTTATTTTACGGATTCTTCTCAGTGCGATAGCTGTGGTAATATTGTCCAAAATTCTGCCCGGTGTGGCCGTAGATTCCTATACCACGGCCCTAATTGTTGCCGTTGTGTTGAGTCTTTTGAATTTTTTGGTAAAACCTATTTTGGTGATTTTAACATTGCCGGTAACCATCATTACCTTAGGATTGTTTCTTTTAATTGTCAATGCGATTATTATTCTTCTGGCCGATAGGCTTGTCGGTGGGTTTCAAGTAACCGGTATTTGGTGGGCACTGTTATTCAGCTTATCGCTCTCCCTTCTCCAATCCCTGTTTTTCTCGTTATTAAAAGATGGTAAGGATACTTAAGTTAAGGTTTCGCACCCAATAATTTAAAAACTTGGCGAACTTGGTAAAATGTGTTATTTTTGCGTCCCATCTATTTATGCAAAATTCAATACACAAATGAACATCACTAAAGAGCAGATTGACGAGTTAAATGCTGTTGTAAAGGTTGCCGTGACCAAAGATGACTATCAGGAGAAAGTAGATCGCATCTTAAAGGACTACAAAAAGCAAGCCAATATTCCCGGTTTCAGAAAGGGCCAGGTTCCCATGGGTTTAATAAAAAAGCAGTATGGCAAAGCTGTTTTGGTCGATGAGGTAAATAAACTTTTGCAGGACAATCTAAACAGGTACCTCACCGAGGAAAAATTGGACGTTCTGGGAAATCCACTTCCTAAGCAACAGGATAATTTTAATTGGGACGGAGAGGAGTTTGCCTTTGAGTTCGAGCTTGGCCTTGCACCAAATTTTGAAGTGCCCTTAAAGTCCAAAAAATCCATTACGTATTACAAAATCGTTGCCGACAAAAAAATGGTGGACGAACAGATAGAACGTATCCAAAAACAATACGGAAAACTTGTGAGTAAAACCCTCGTAGGGAAAAACGACGAATTGCAGGGCGTATTCAAAAATGAAATTGAACAAATCGACCATAAAACCGTTTTGGAAATCAACAAAATAAAAAGCAAGAAAGCTATAGAAAGCCTATTGAATAAAAAAGTAGGCGAAACCGTTAGCTTACAGACCAACGGTCTTCTATATGAAGACTATCTGCTTGCAAGTGCACTGGGAATATCCCGGGAAAAAGCAGAAAAATTAGCGGTTGATGTCGGTTTTTACATTGAAGAAATAAATGAAAGGGAGCCCGCTAAATTAGATCAGGAACTTTTTGACAAATTGTTCGGCAAAGAAGTAGTGACCTCTGAACAGGAGCTAAGGGAAAAAATAAAAACCGATTCTGAAAAACAATTTGAACAACAATCCGATCAAAAACTTTTAAACGATATTACCGAAAACCTAATAGAAAACACCAAATTTGAACTTCCTTCGGGCTTTCTCACAAAATGGATCCGAATGACCGGTGAAAAGCCCCTTACGGAGGAAGAAGCAAACGAAGAGTACGAGAAATCCGTCAAAGGCCTTCGGTACCAATTGATCGAAGGAAAGATCATCCAAGAAAACAAGATCCAGATCCAATTTGAAGAACTAAAAGAGTATGCAAAAGTGTTCATTAAATCGCAAATGGCACAATTTGGGCAGCTTAATCCACAGGAATCGGAATTAGACAATATTGCCGCACGGGTCCTTTCAAATCGGGAAGAAGTCAAAAGATTGTCAGAACAATTAATGAGTCAAAAGCTCCTCACCTTATATAAGGAAAAAGCCAATCTAAAGACCAAGGAAGTTACCTATGAAAACTTTGTTAAAGAAGTTTACGGATAGTTTTCCAGTAATAAAATAATTATCTTTACATGCCGAAGAGTTTGTTTTTCGGCATATTTTTTTATCTAAAATAGAGCATAACATGGATTACGGTAAAGAATTTAAGGACTACGCCATAAAGCACCGAGGCATTAACAGCATGTATTATGATGATATCGTGAGCACCATGCAACCAGTTGGGATGACACCCAATATTATAGAGGAAAGACAGTTAAACGCCATTGCCATGGATGTTTTCTCCAGATTGATGATGGATCGGATTATCTTTTTGGGAACCGGTATCAACGATCAGGTAGCCAATATAGTACAGGCGCAACTCCTTTTTTTGGAAAGTACGGATGCCTCTAAAGATATCCAAATCTACATCAACTCACCCGGTGGAAGTGTTTATGCGGGTCTTGGCATCTATGACACCATGCAATTCATAAAACCGGATGTGGCCACCATTTGTACCGGTATTGCCGCATCTATGGCCGCCGTGCTTTTATGTGCAGGGGAAAAAGGAAAACGCAGTGGCCTTACCCATTCAAGGGTCATGATTCACCAACCTCTGGGCGGAGCCCAGGGTCAGGCAAGTGATATTGAAATTACAGCAAGGGAAATCTTGAAATTAAAGGACGAGTTGTACCAAATTATTGCCCAACACTCCGGACAAACTTTTGAAAAAGTCACGGAAGATAGCGATCGGGATTATTGGATGAAAGCCAATGAGGCCAAAACATATGGTATGATCGATGAAATTTTGGTAAGGGACAGGATCTGAAAAAGGAACCCTAGTGAAAAACGTAGTTCGTGATCATGTTTGGAATGAACCAAAGACCGGATTTTTCCGTTAGTATTTATGAAAGTGATAAGAAAATATGGCAAAAGAAAATTTAGAATGCTCCTTTTGTGGCAGGAAAAAACCTGAAACCAATTTGTTGATAGCGGGATTGGATGCGCACATATGCGATCGTTGCATTGAGCAGGCCCACGGTATCGTTTCCGAAGAATCCAAGCAATCCAAAAACAATGATTTAAACCCCGATCTGGTTCTAAAGAAACCATTGGAGATAAAGGAGTTTTTGGACACCTATGTCATAGGTCAGTACCGTACCAAAAGGGTAATGTCCGTTGCCGTTTACAACCATTATAAAAGATTGTTGCAGCCCATGGGCAAAGGGGACGATGTTGAAATACAAAAAAGCAATATTATCATGGTAGGCCAGACGGGCACCGGAAAAACACTAATGGCCAAGACCATTGCCCGGATGCTCAATGTTCCTTTGGCCATTGTAGATGCCACCGTTTTAACAGAAGCCGGTTATGTCGGCGAAGATGTGGAAAGCATCCTTACCCGTTTATTGCAGGCGGCGGATTATAATCTGGAAAAAGCGGAACGTGGTATTGTCTTTATTGATGAAATTGACAAAATAGCACGGAAAAGCGATAATCCATCCATCACCAGGGACGTATCCGGAGAGGGAGTACAGCAAGGACTGCTGAAATTACTGGAAGGTACCGTGGTAAATGTTCCTCCCAAAGGGGGCAGAAAGCATCCCGATCAGAAATTCATTGAGGTAAATACGGAAAATATCCTTTTTATTGCGGGGGGCGCCTTCGACGGAATAGAACGTATCATAACCAAACGGTTAAATATGCAGGCGGTAGGTTATAGTGCTTCCAAAGCCGACGATAAATTGGACAACTCCAATATTCTTCAATATATAATTCCAAAAGATTTAAAAGAGTTTGGCCTGATCCCGGAGATCATTGGAAGGTTGCCCGTGCTAACACACATGGATCCATTAGATGAAACCACACTGCGGGCAATCCTTACGGAACCGAAAAATGCCATCATAAAACAGTATGAAAAATTGTTCGACATGGACGGTATAAGTTTCAAAATAACGGAACAGGCACTCGATTACATCGTACAGAAAGCCATTGAATATAAATTGGGTGCCAGGGGACTTCGTTCCTTGTGTGAAGCGATTTTTACAGATGCCATGTTCGAATTCCCAAGCAGCGGAGAAACCGAATTCAAGGTTACAAAACCCTATGCAGAGGAAAAATTATCCTTTGAGACCATTAAGAAACTAAAAGCGGTATCCTAATGTTGGTACTGCTTTTGTATTACCTTGCCCAATAATGCTTGGCATGCCTTTTTAATTATCTTCTCATCGGTATAAAGTCCTTGCCCAAAATTCGGGACAACCTCAACCGAAACACCCAATGAGGAAAACCACTCCTTAGCGGGTACAAGCCCATCATATTCACCATATAACATGGTAACCGGACAGTTAGGTTTTTCACGTTCGGTATGGAGACCCATTGCGGATACCGCATACAAAGATTTCATAGGCAATCCCTTTATAGCTGCTTTCCATGCAATGGAACCCCCGGCACAAAATGCAAGATAGTGGCTTGGCTCACTTTCTTTTATAAGAAGATGGGCCACGGCGGTTTCCATGCCCCCATTTACAAATTCCTTACATATATTGTCTTCCGTATCTAAAGTTAGGCTAATATTGGCCAATTGTTGGCAATCATAAAAAACAATATCAAAATACTGTTGTAAATAACCCAGATAAGAAGTAATCCAAAGGCCTTTTTTTGAACCCCACATATCCGATAATATCACTAAACGCTCTGCCATAATCGTAGTCTTTTAAAAATAGTAGGTTAAAATTCAGACGCAATTTGGGCATTTAACGTTGTAAATCCATATTTATTTGTTCAATAGAAGCAATTCATCGATATAGTCCCTTTTATTGGATAATCTAGGTATTTTATGCTGCCCCCCCAATTTATTCTTGGATTTTAGCCAGTCGTAAAACAGGTTTTCCCTCGCTATATGTATTTTGGGCATTTTTAAGGTAATGTTGTTATAGCGTTTGGCCTCATAGTCCGAATTCAATGACTTCAATGCATTATCCAAAAACTCGGTGAAATAGTCAATTTCCTCGGGAGGTTTTCTAAATTCAATGATCCATTCGTGCGCTCCTTTTTCCCTGTCCACCATAAAAATTGGGGCTACGGTATAATCCTTGATCTCCGCACCTGTTTTTAAACAGATGCTTTTTAAAGCCTCCTCCGTGTTTTCAATGATCAATTCCTCACCAAAGACATTGATATGGTGCTTTGTCCTTCCCGTAATTTTTATCCTGTAGGGGCTGGTTGAGGTAAAACGTACGGTATCCCCTATTTTGTAGCGCCACAGGCCTGCATTGGTGGTAATAATAATGGCATAATTTTTTCCTGCCACAACTTCCCATAACGGAATACATATTTGTTCTTCCGTACCATATGTATCCATCGGAATAAATTCATAAAAAATACCATAATCCAGCATCAACAGCAGATCATCCGCATTGTTCCTGTCCTGTATGGCAAAAAATCCTTCCGAGGCATTGTAAATTTCGTAATAATTAAATCCTTTTCTGGGCAACAATTTTTTATATTGTTCCTTATAGGGGTTGAAGCTTACCCCGCCGTGAAAATAAACCTCCAGATTTTCCCAAACCTGAAAAAGATGAGCCTTGCCCGTCTCTTCCAAAACGTTGTTCAAAAGAACCAGCATCCACGAGGGCACCCCGGCCAAACTGGTTACATTTTCCTGCGCACTTTCTTTTATAATTGCTTTTAGTTTGCCTTCCCATTCACTCATAAGGGATACCTTATTACTGGGGGTGCTGCTTAGTTCTGCCCAAAAAGGCATATTATCTATAAGAATGGCCGAAAGATCCCCGAAAAAGGAACCATTGTCTTCATACAATTCCTTGCTGCCTCCCAGTCGCAAACTCTTACCCGTAAACAATTGGGAATTCTCGTTATTATTCAGATAAAGACACAGTAAATCCTTTGCCGATTTGTAGTGACAATCTTCAAGGGCCTCGGCACTTACAGGAATAAATTTGCTTTTGGCATTTGTGGTGCCACTGCTCTTAGCAAACCATTTGATCGAAGTTGGCCAAAATATGTTCTGCTCGCCCCTACGCGTGCGTTCTATCATAGGTTCTATTTCTTCATAAGAAACTATGGGGACGCGGTTTCTGAATATGTCATAGCTGGAAATAGTAGCGAAGTCATATTTTTTGCCCATTTCGGTATCTTCCGCCATAGCCAGAAGCTGCTGCAAAACCTCGTCCTGAACCTCCTCCGGATACTTCAGAAAGAGCTCTATTTGATGGTAGCGCTTTTTCAATAACCAGGAGGCTATGGAATTTACGATCGTTGTGGGCATTTTTCAATATCTTTAGCCATTGTTAGCGGGTTGGTACAATACTATAAAATCAACTAAAAATAACCTTTAAATTTACCATTTTCAAATTGATTTTTACCAAAAAACCACATTTATGCAATATCAGGGGGTTTTACAGAAAATGCAGAGTGAAATAGGATCTCCCGTTGAGTACTATATGATCTTTGAAAATGATTTTTTAAACCTCAACCAAATTTTAAACAGAAGCCTTGAAATCAATTTTTTAAAGTTTCAATGCCTAAACTGCGGTCGGGATTTGCCCATTTTTCGCCAAGGCTTCTGCAAATCTTGTTTTTTTGAAATTCCTTCGGCCGGGGACTGGATTATGCGACCTGAACTGAGCACAGCGCATCTGGATATTGTCGATCGGGATTTAGATTACGAAAAAAAAATACAATTACAGCCGCACATTGTTTATTTGGCCAATTCCAGCAATGTAAAAGTCGGGGTAACCCGAAAATCGCAAATTCCCACCCGTTGGATAGACCAAGGCGCACATGAGGCACTTGAAATTGCCGAAGTTCCCAACCGGTATCTGGCGGGAGTCATAGAAGTTGCCTTAAAAGCACATGTGGGTGATAAGACCAATTGGCGTAAAATGTTGACAAATTCCGTGGCCGATGAAGATCTTGCGGCATGGCGCACCAAATTACAACCCTATTTTCCAACAGAAACCATTAGCTTTTTTATTCCTAACCAACCGGAGACCCATATTATGTTTCCCGTACTGCGTTTTCCCCAAAAAATCCATAGCCTGAATTTGGCTAAAAATCCCAATTATAAAGGGATTTTAAAGGGGATAAAAGGACAATACCTCATTTTTGAAGACGATACCGTCTTTAATGTTCGAGGCAGTGAAGGTTACTATATTTCCCTGATCGTTAATTAACAGAATCTTTCTTAGTGGTCGTTGTTTCCTTTTTCTTTTTGCTGCCGAACAAGCCGCCCAAAACCTCCTTTGCTGCATCCTTAACAGCGTCCTGCTTTGGAGCCACAGAATCTCTTTTTACCGCCGACGTATCCTTGGGTTTTGTTGTACTGCCCAACAGCCCTCCGAGAGCCCCTTTTACACTTTCATTTACAGAACCGCTAGTTGTAGTGGAATCCTTACCAGCCGTTTTGCCTGCTAAAATAGAACCGATCAACTCATTGGCCTTTCCTTTACCTTGATTAATCAATTTTTGTTTCTCTATTTCTACCAACTGGGCCGCTAAATTTTTAACTCCTGAAGTCAAATCCGTTGTTACGGTGGGACTGGAATATAAACCTCCTATATTTGCTGTAATAGGGACGGTTAAATTATCCAAGGCCTTATCATCTATCTTGGCGATCAGATTATTGATATCATTACCTAAATACTTAGAGGGTACATTTAAGGTAGCCGCATAGTTCAATTTCTTGTCAAAAGAGTGGCTACCTGAGACATTAACCGCAATATCCTGATAATTGATCGTAAAAGGCTTTACCTTCACTAGCCCGTTCTCAAAAGTTAAGGCTGTTTTTAACCCTGATAGGTTTAGCTTATCCAATTGTATAAAACTTAATTTACTGGTAAGCTCGGACATGATCTTGGTCTGATTGGGATTTAATTCCGTCGATAGCAGCTCCGCCAACAGATTTCCGGAAATAGTAGCTAAATTGGGCGTAAAATCGTCGTTTAAATTTCCCGATAATGCAATATCCGAATTGAGCCTTCCTTGAAGCGCAGAGGCGATTGGCGCCAAGGCATCGAACAAGGCTAGTGCTTTAAAGGTTTCACCGATTTGAAATCCGTTCATTCCCAAATTCATAGCAAACGTAGGCGTTTCATTTTTAGTAGATACGTTGCCGTTAAAAGATAGTTTGCCATCAAAAATAGAGGAGGTCATATCGGTTAAAATGGCCTTTTGATCCTTGATACGTAAATTTCCGGAAACGTTTTTAAGGGTGAGATTATCGTACAGTACCGTGTTGGCAGATGCCTTTATATTGACATCCAAAAAGGAAGGTATCTTAATCTTTTCGGTAGGGGTCTTTGCAGAAGCTGTTTCTTTGGATTCGGTTTCCGCTACCATAAAATCTCCAACGGAAAAGTTGTTGGATTTAAGCTCGAAATTCCCTTCGACATCCTCATTATTAAACATAAAACCCAGTAAGTTTTGCAAGGTACCTGTAGCATTGAAATCGGTCTTTCCTGTTACTCCCACAAATTCATTTAGGGTAACGGTTTTTGGATTAAAAGTCATCGCCATCTTATGTATCTGTATGGCATTTGGCATTTCAGCCGACTTATATTCAAATCCCGATAAATCCAGTTTGCCACTGGTTTTGGTATTCTCATACTGCTTTTTCTCTATAGAAGCCATATCAAAAGCAGTCACAATATCCACATTTAAAATTCCCTTTAAATTTAAGTCGGACGGCACGGGATAGGCCGATGCAATATGACCTAAATTCATTTTTCCCACAATATGTGCATCTACTTTGGTGTTGCCCATTAAATCCCTGATTTTGGCGGTTATACCAAACTTGTCCTGATCGATCATAAAATTCAATTGACGTATGTCCACATAGGTGTCTTCCACAATACCGGTTGTATTGAAAATTTCGGTGTCTATATGCACGTTGGTAACCGATTTCGGGAGGTCCGGATATTTAAATGAGGCATTGTCCGAATTTATTTTGATGTTGAATGCAGGGATATGGGTATCGTCCACCACGCCTTTGAACTCCCCGGCTACCGTAAAGTTACCGGTAGTCTTCACCTCTGAAATATTTTTGGAATAGGCCTCTGGAATAACAGCCAAAAAATTCTTAAAGTCAGATGAAGGGGTCTTAAACCTAATGTCCACTTCCTGATTGGTGTCGTTCAATTTTACAAAGCCTTCAAAAACCAATGGAAGTTGATTTAGTATTGCCTCATTTTTCAAGAAAGAATACTTGCTTTCATTTAAATCTATACCTATTAGGGCATCCAAGTTTATCCTGTTTTTGTTAAGATAATTGGTACTGTCCATTTTAAAAGAAACCAAAGCACTTGTCTTTGTATCCAGCTCCGATTTTTCGAGTGAAAGATCTCCTGCACCGCTATGGTTCATTTCCAAAATTTCCAAATGTATGCCCGAAGAAAAATCGTCATAGTTTATACGGGCATTGGAGATTTCATAATTCTTTAAGGAAAAGCTAAAATTGCTGTTGGCTTCCGTATTGCCGGTATTAGCGGTATTTTCCTTTGCAATATCGTAATTGGCGTTTTCCTGGGCGTCCACCCTAATATTAACCAAAGCCCCTTCTAGTTTGAGGCTTTTTATATCAATAGGCTCTTCGGCACCTTTGAACAATTCCTTGATAGACATGTCTAACCGTAACTCCTTGGAAGAAAAAAGGGTATCTCCTTGAAACGGTGCCTTATTTATCAGGGAAATATCCTTAAGCGTAAGGCTGGCATTCGGAAAAGAACTGAACAACGTTAAATCCGCATCGGCAAAATCAAAGGTGGCGTTAATGCTATTATTGACTTTGTTCTTTACGATATCGGCGATTTTACCTTTCAAAAAAATTGGTGCTGCCACCAACACACCAACTACCAAAAGGAACAAAATGGCCATTATCTTTACTATTTTCTTTTTCATTTTTATTTATTTTTTGAGTCTTTATTTTTTGACGATCGCGTACTAATGGACCTATACGCTCCCACATTCTGGGATATTTATCATTAGTACATGCTGTTTACCAGTACTTACAACTGATATTTGGAACAAATATTATGCCTCCAACCCAATTTCCTGGCCCATGGCCAAACTGAAACGCTTTCTTAGGAGATATACGAAAAAATAAAGGAAAGGGGTGTCCAGCAGTGCTATAATAATCTTAAAAATAAATCCGCTGATCACCAAACCGTAGAACATGGACCATGGAAGCACTTTAAAAACACATAAAAGGCTTACAACGGTTACCGTATCTATGAACTGAGATAAAAATGTAGAACAATTGTTACGGAGCCACAGATGCCTTCCCTTAGTAATTCTTTTCCAAAAATGATAAACGGCAATATCTACATACTGTGCGCACAAATAGGCCAGCATGGAAGCCAATACCGCTATGGGCGACAATGCAAAAACACTGCTAAAAACCCCATCCCCTACCGGTGAAGCGGTTATGGCAGGAACACTATTGGCCAACAATACGATCCCCATTGAGAAAAATGAGGCAAAAATACCTACGGTAACAATTTGATTTGCCATTTTCCGGCCATAGATCTCAGAAATCAAATCGGTGATCAAGAAGGTAATGGGATAGGGCAAAATGCCCACGGACAGCTCAAAAAGTGACGCTCCAAATACGGTAACATCGCCAAACGGATGCCAATAGAAAAATTTTTGAAAAATTAGGTTGGACACCACCAGGGAAGTGATGAAAAGAGCTCCCAGAAATAAGTAAATAGAATAGGCCAATTGTTTATCCCTATATGTCATAGACGTTTTTCAATTCTTAGTTTACCCCCAACCCATACTATAAGGGCTCCTTTAATGACTATAATTACTGTACTATTTTATTGTAAAAACAAAAGGAAGCCTTGCCTGAATCCCCTTTTGGTCCATTGCCGATTTTACCTGTTTTAACAAATTGTATGCCTCTATCCCAATTTCTTCCTCTATAAAAGCTTCACTGGCCTTTGCACTTGCGGCTCCCAAGGTCTCCAACAATTGTTCCATACCTGATTTATATTTTGGAAAATTTTTAATGCCATATACCTTTAAATTTACCATTTCAGCTGCGGCACTAACGGCATCTTCCAGTCCGCCCAGTTCATCTACAAGCCCTATCCGCTTGGCATCTACCCCACTCCAAACCCTACCTTGGGCCAATTGATCGGCTTCGGCCATTGTAATGTTTCTACCTTCGGCCACCCTGCCCAAAAAAGTTTGGTAGGTCTGCTCTATTCCTTCCTGTACTACGTTTTTAAAATCATCCCTCATGGGCTCAAAAAGTGAATAATCGACCGAATTTTTGTTGGTGCCCACCTGCTCCGCATTTATACCCATTTTCTTTGCCAATTCCGATATATTGGGGATGGTTCCAAAAACCCCTATTGAACCTGTAATCGTGGTTGGTTCGGCAAAAATCTTATCTGCACCCACCGCAATATAGTAGCCGCCGGAAGCCGCAACATCACCCATGGAAACGATTACCGGTTTTATGGCTTTGGTAAGTTCAATTTCCCTCCAAATAATATCTGAGGTCAAGGCACTTCCCCCTGGCGAGTTTATCCTAAGGACAATGGCCTTTACATCTTCGTCTTCCCTTGCTTTCTTTAAAGCTTCGCCCATTATGCCCTGACCGATGGTGTTGGGGCCACCTTCGCCATATAAAATCTCTCCTTGGGCATACACTATGGCAATCTTATCCTTAGCTGTGTTCAGCTTTTTCTTGTTGGCATATTTTATATAATCGTCCAGATGTATGTACTCAATCTCACTTTCGGAAGGAATCCCCGCAGCACTTTTTAGAAATTCCTCGTATTCATCATAATGTACGGTACCATCGACCAAGCCCGCTAAATTTGCTTTTTTGGATGTTCTTCCACCCAAGGTGTCCGCAATGTTATTTAAGTCCGCTATGGGGATTTCCCTGCTTTTGGAGATATCGTCTACCATAGAGTTCCAGAGCGAATTTAATAATTCCTTGATCTGGACCCTGTTATCATCGCTCATCTCATTCGCCAAAAAGGGTTCTACCGCACTTTTATATTTTCCGTGGCGTATCACTTCCATTTTTATACCGCTCTTTTCCTGAAGGTCCTTGAAAAAAAGCACCTCGGTAGATAATCCTTTAAAATCGACCGCCCCCTGTGCATTAAGATAGATTTCATCTGCCACACTGGCCAAATAGTAATCCTTTTGCATAAAGAAATCACCGTAGGCATAGATGAATTTTCCCGAGGTTTTAAAATCCATCAAGGCTTTGCGAATGGCCTGGGTCTGAGCCAAGCCTGCCATAAGGAAATTATTGTTTATACTTATCCCCTTAATGTTGTCGTCTTCTTTTGCCACTTTTATAGCGTGCAGTATCCCATCCAATCCTTGGGCTTCTAAAAATAATCCAGAGAAGGGGTCCGTTTCATCATTGCCCACATAATCATTGACGGGTTTTTGTATCTGTAGTTCCAAAACCGAGTTTTTTTTGATCACTGCCCCATCTTCCATATTCCCCACTAGGGAAATAAAAATAAAGAACATTATAAACAGAACACCAATGGCGATAAGTGTTCCAAGTATTGAAGCCAATAAATTTCTAAGAAAATTCATTTTATTCTACGTTATAATTACAATTCCCAAAGATAGCCAATGTACATCTCATGTTTTTATATTTCCAATCATTTATGGCCAAAGTTTTGTGTTCCCGCATTAAAAACAATCATTTCACTACAGGTTTAAAGATTATTTTAATGATGTGGTTTCTTTTACTTATTTTGTCCGATCGTTATGGACACATCAAAAAGCGTATTTTTTTCACTTGGCAGCAATCTTGGCGACAAACTAAACCATTTGCAAGAAGCCGTATTTATGCTGCACCAATGGGTAGGTCCCATCCTAGGCGTATCACACGTATATGAAAGTCCGTCATGGGGATTTTCCGGGGACGATTTTTTAAATGCCTGCGTTTCCTTGACTACCGATAAAACCCCAAATGAAGCCCTGGCCACCGTACTCGACATTGAAACGAGGATGGGCAGGATCCGTGGCAGCGAAAAAGGCTACCTGCCAAGGACCATAGACATTGATATTCTGTATTATGGCCATGAGCGGTTGCAATTGGGCCATCTTGTAATTCCACATCCCAATCTACATTTGCGGAACTTTGTACTCCGTCCCCTGGCCGACATTGCCCCACAATTTTACCATCCCATCCTTTTAAAAGACACTAGAAACCTTTTGCAGGAATCTAAGGACAACGGTGTTTTAAAAAAGACGGACGCCAAACTTTACAAAACCAGGGAGGCCCTATTTTCCCAGTTACATTTTATGGCAATAGAAGGTAACATCGGTGCCGGCAAAACAACTTTGGCACAAAAAATGGCCGAAGATTTTAATGCAAAATTAATCCTGGAACGCTTTGCCGATAATCCGTTCTTACCAAAATTTTACGAAGATCGGGCACGTTATGCCTTTCCTTTGGAAATGTCCTTTTTGGCGGATCGTTACCAACAATTTACGGAAGACACTTCGCAATTTGATCTTTTTAAGAGTTTTATGATCAGTGATTATGATATTTTTAAATCGTTGATCTTTGCAAAGATCACGTTACAGCAAGATGAATTTAATCTGTACCGTAAAGTATTTGATTTTATGTACAAAGAGGTCATAAAGCCAAAAATGTACGTTTACATGTATCAAAATACGGCCCGACTTATGGAAAATATCAAAAAAAGGGGAAGGCCTTACGAGCAGAATATCAGTCCGGAGTATCTGGAAAGGATCAATCGGGGGTATTTTGAATTTATAAAAAGTTATCCTGGACAGAACAAGCTTGTTCTGGACATTAGCAATCTGGATTTTGTTGAGGACCAAAAAGACTATGGGTTAATAATCGATAAACTTCAAAAATTTGTGGTCAGCCTGTAATTTTAGGATAATTTTCACAAAATTCTTGCAAATTCGGAAACCTTTTACGTAATTGCGAGGCCTTTACGGAAACTGACTAACTCAAACTATAACCCAGGCCCAACGTATGTTGGGCCTTTTTTATGGTTTTTTTAAGCAATTCCATTTAGCCCACAGATCCCAAATCACAATCCCCGCACTTACCGAGATATTCAAGGAATGCTTGGTACCCTGTTGGGGTATTTCCAAAACCAAATCACAGGCCGAGACAATTTCCTGGGAAACCCCTTTAACCTCATTGCCAAAAACCAAGGCATATTTTGTGTAGGCCTGTAATTGAAAACCATTAAGTTTAACCGAGCTAACGGCCTGCTCCACCGCTATTGTTTTATACCCATTGGCCATGAGGTTTTTAAGAAGTTCGCCGGTTTCCCTATGGTATTCCCAATCCACGCTTTCCGTGGCACCCAAAGCTGTTTTATGGATATCCTTGTGTGGTGGCGTGGCCGTAATACCGCATAAATAAATCTTTTCCACTAAAAATGCATCGGCTGTCCTAAAAACAGACCCTATGTTATGCAAACTGCGCACGTTGTCCAATATAACAATCACCGGGATTTTATTTGTAACCTTAAATTCATCCACATTTAACCTGTTAAGCTCACTGTTTTTTAATTTTCTTGCCTGCATCCTTCAAATTTTGAGCTAATGCCAATTTGTACCAATGAAAGCGTAGATCTGTACGTAAAGTTATCCCCATAATATCAACAATCGTATAGATTACAGAGGAAAACCCATACTTTAGTACGCTAGTTACTTCGACAAAATTAAGGTAATAAAATCGCTTTTGGAACAAACGGACGACACAAAGAAGGTAACCCCTTTAATGAAGCAGTACAACACCATCAAAACCAAACATCCTGATGCGCTGTTGCTTTTTAGGGTGGGCGATTTTTACGAAACCTTTGGTGAGGATGCCGTGAAGGCATCTCAAATATTGGGCATTGTCCTAACGCATAGGAACAATGGTGGGGACAGGACCGAGCTGGCCGGTTTTCCGCACCATTCCATAAACACCTATCTACCCAAATTGGTGAAAGCGGGGCAACGTGTGGCCATCTGCGACCAGTTGGAAGATCCCAAACAAACCAAAACCATTGTTAAAAGGGGCGTTACGGAACTGGTTACTCCCGGCGTTGCTTTCAATGATGATATCCTGCAAGCTAAATGCAACAATTTTCTCTGTGCCGTACATTTTGGACGAAGCCGTATCGGGGTCTCCTTTTTGGATATCTCCACAGGTGAATTCCTTACATCTGAGGGCACGGAAGAACAAATCGATAAATTGTTACAGAATTTCGCGCCAAACGAAGTATTGGTTTCCAAAACTCACAAAAAAGAGTTTTTGGAGGTTTTCGGAAAACAGTTTCACACCTTTTTTATGGAAGACTGGGTTTATCAGGAAGATTACGCCCAAGAGATCCTAACGCAACATTTTAAAACCAAAACCTTAAAAGGGTTTGGCGTAGACCATTTAAGCCATGGCATTATAGCCTCCGGGGCGGTATTGCATTATCTCTCCGAAACACAGCATCGGCAGTTGCAGCACATAGGCACATTGCAGCGCATTGCGGAAGAGGAATATATTTGGATGGACAGGTTTACCATTAAAAATCTGGAACTTTATCATTCCTTTAATCCCAACGCGGTAACCCTTCTGGATATCATTGACAAGACCATTTCACCCATGGGGGGGCGCATGTTAAAAAGGTGGTTGGCTTTACCCCTGAAAAATATAGAAAAGATACGTAAACGACATCAAATTATAGCCCATTTACAGACCGTAGAACAGGTCTTTCATACATTTCAACACCATATAAAAAAAATTGGCGATCTCGAAAGATTGATTTCCAAGGTCGCCACGGGAAAAATAAATCCAAAAGAGGTTATTCATCTCAAAAATTCCTTGGAAGCCATTGAGCCCATCAAACATTGTGCTTCCAAAACAAACAGCGAGGCACTAAAACACATTGGCGACCGGTTGAACAGTTGCGATCTGCTAAGGGCCAAAATTAAAGAAATGCTCCACGAAAGTGCGCCGGTGAACATCTTCAAAGGAAATACCATTGCCGAAGGTTATTCCGAAACCTTGGACGAACTTCGTGGCTTGGCTTTTTCCGGAAAGGATTATCTGGACAAAATGCTGGAACGGGAAACCAAAAGAAGTGGCATCACCTCCCTTAAAATAGCATCCAACAATGTGTTTGGTTATTACATTGAAGTTCGGAACACGCACAAAGATAAGGTACCCGAAGATTGGATACGGAAACAGACTTTAGTAAATGCCGAGCGTTATATTACCGAAGAACTAAAGGAGTATGAAGCTAAAATTTTAGGTGCGGAGGAGCGCATTCTGGAATTGGAGCAACAATTATTTTCCCGGCTTTTGGTTTGGATGCAGGAATATATTGCTCCCGTGCAGCACAATGCCCATCTCATTGCCCAATTGGATTGTCTTTGCGGATTTACCCAACTCGCCACGGAGAACAAGTATGTGATGCCCCAAATGAACGACTCTACCGAGTTGTGCATTATCAATGGCAGGCACCCGGTCATTGAAAAACAATTGCCTTTGGGCGAGATGTACATTGCCAATGATGTGGTTTTGAATCGGGAAGAACAGCAAATTATCATGATTACGGGCCCAAACATGAGTGGCAAATCGGCCATATTACGACAAACCGCACTGATTGTCCTTTTGGCCCAGATGGGAAGTTACGTTCCCGCAGAATCGGCCAAAATAGGGTTTGTAGACAAAATATTTACCCGTGTGGGCGCCAGCGACAATATTTCCATGGGCGAATCTACTTTTATGGTGGAAATGAATGAAACCGCCTCTATTCTAAATAACCTGTCCGAACGCAGTCTGGTGCTGTTGGATGAAATTGGAAGGGGAACCAGCACCTATGACGGAATTTCAATTGCATGGGCCATTTCCGAATACCTGCACGAACATCCGGCGAGGGCAAAAACCCTGTTCGCCACCCATTACCATGAGCTTAATGAGATGGCCACCACCATGGATCGGATAAAAAACTACAATGTGTCTGTTAAAGAACTGAAAAACAATGTGCTTTTCCTGCGAAAATTGGTCCCGGGGGGCAGCGAGCATAGTTTTGGTATCCACGTGGCCAAAATGGCCGGTATGCCCCAACAAGTAATATCCAAAGCCAACAAAATCCTTAAAAAACTTGAAAAATCGCACTCCAGCGAGGAACTTACAGATAAGTTACAGTCCGTTCAGAATGAAATGCAATTGAGCTTTTTTAATTTGGACGATCCTTTGTTGGAACAAATTAAGGATGAAATAACCCATTTGGACATTAATACGCTAACGCCCGTGGAAGCCCTAATGAAACTGAATGAAATAAAGCATTTGCTTACCAAAAAAAAGAAAGCCTAGTGTAGCAACAAATAAGTTTTGCAACATAGATTATTTTTTTTATCTTGTGTGGATAAAATCCAGACATGAAAAGATCAACCGTTAAATTATCTTCTGAAGAATTAGATTATTTACGTTCTTTTAAGAAGTCGGACAAG
>JBGTBA010000053.1:0-13892 GCA_041749595.1 Flavobacteriaceae bacterium
TCCGAGTCTGTTTTACCATTGGCACGTTGGATATTCCGATTAAAGGCATTAAATTGAATAAGAAGAGCCGTATGATGGGAGACTATCACGTACGGTTCTGTGAGAGGCTCGGGGTGAAACTCCCCTTGTCTACTCGACACCAAACACGTTGGGCTTAATTCCTTGAGATTATAGACAATTAAAAACTTAAATAATGACAAAAGAAAATAACAAACAGTTTATGAACTCTTTTATAGATGAGGTCATTAACCGAAAAAATTTGGATGCTATTGATAAAATGGTGTCCGAGGACTTTATTGAACATGTGCCTTTTCCGGGGCAATGTCAAGGAAGAGAGGGGCTGAAATTTGCTATAGGCTCAATGCATATCGGATTTCCAGACATGAATTGGACAATGCATGAACAAATTGCAGAGGACGAAAAGATAGTAAGTCGATTTGTATGGAAAGGAACACATAATGGGGTGTTTATGGGCATTCCTCCCACCAACAAAAAAGTTGAGGTTTGGGGTATGGTTATCGATGTGGTGAGGAATGGATTATTTTCGGAAAGCAGGATAATTATGGATACTATTGGGTTATTGCAACAATTAGGTGTAATGCCCGAACCTCCAAGTGAATGAAAAATAAGCCTAATCGAGTAGACGGCTCCGCCATTAACTTACAGAGTGCGCCCCTGCCTTGCCTGTAGTCAGGTACAGCCGTTCGTAAATTGCGGATCTCCCTTAGCAAGTATTAATCGGCTCTTTGTTGTCTTTTGAGGGTTACTATTGGCCGTATTGGGGTATGTTGTATTACGCCACTTCAGTTTCCGTTTTTATAAAAAAAGCAAAGTAAGATTATTTGTAAATTTGTATCAGCCATTAATGTCTTGCAATATAATTTTAAAATTCCCCTACATTTTTATAAACCTTACTTGAAAATTATACTTTATCTTACAAAATTGGCATTTTTTTTAACCATTGTCAAAATAGTATCAGAAAAAGCAACAATATTGGTAAAAGCTTGTTGGCAGGTTGCTTAATTTTATAAGAGCAGAATTGTAAATTATTTACAAATAAAACTTAATGATTAAAAAAATGATTGATTTAAAAATTGCTATACCAATTCTATATAAGCAAATAATAATAGCAATTATTCTTCTGGTAGTATTTATTAGTTTGTTGCCTGGTTGTAAAGCGCAAAATGCAATATTAGCTACTGATGATTTTGAAACTGATACGCTTAATAAAATTTGGACGAATGATAAATTTATTCCGGGTGCATTAAATATGCAATCGCATCATGTAAGAACGGGCAAAAAAGCAGCTACGCTTACCCTTCATCAGGGCGACCAGATAGACCAGGAAAAAGGAACAAAATTTGAAAGGGCAGAATTGATTGAATCAAAAATTCTGAATTCTTCGGAAAATTTGAATTATGAGTATTCCTTTAGTTTATTTCTTCCGGACAATTTTCCCAATGTGCCTACACGCCTTGTTATTGCCCAGTGGAAACAAAAATGCAGCCTCGGGGATTGTGTTCCAAATAACCCCCTCATTGCTGTACGTTATGTTTCGGGTGAACTTTTCATTACGCTGCAAACAGGTATAGAATCAGAAAGGGTTGTGATGTATAAAATTTCCGAAAACCTTTTGAATAAATGGAACGACTTCAAATTTCAAATACGGTTTTCGGAAAAGCAAAATGGAAGGCTGATAGTATGGCTCAATGAAAAAAAAGTGGTGAATTTTAGCGGCATGACCGCTTATCCTATTGCTAATAGTACGGGTTATAAAGACCCAAAAGTTTTTTATTTCAAATTCGGGCTTTACCGGGATACCATGCCCCAACCCATGACAATAGGAATTGATAACTATAAAAAAAGTCAATTGCAGAAATTATGAGTCAGGGGATACGAAATTATTCTTTTACTTTTTATTTTATTGCAGACTTTTTTAAAAAAAATGAACAGACGGGAATTTGCACAAAAAATACTGCTTGCTGGCATTGCCTTACCAATTGCCGGCAATGATATTTTGGCAAACACCAATGTAACAAACAATAAAGGAACCAGCACACTCATCAATGCATATTACTTTCGTGCCCACATGTACACATTAGTGCCACGCCATGTTCGTGAAGATTTAAAATGGATGGCAGATGTGGGAACTAACGTAGTTACTTTATCTGTTTTGGAACAAGATCTGTTTGCTGCAACGAAAAACATTGAGTTTGTAGTGAACGAAGCATCAAAATTGAATATGAAAGTTTGGATGGTGCCTGCCCGCTGGGGCGGTTTATTTGCAGGCGCACCAAAAGTACCGGAAGTTGCGGTTAACAACATGGTAGCCCTCCTTTTTAAAATGGAGAACATGATGAACTTTCCGGCCGTGGAGAATTACAAAATAACCTTAGACCCTCGCATGCCTGGTATGGGCAACCATAGCTCTCCCAACAACGTAGATCTAAGTTATGATGCCGCTTCCCAAACCTACATGGGGAAACTCTCCCTTACCATGACAGGGTATTGGAAACTCAATTTAAAATTGTTGAACGAAACCGGTGAAATAGTAAAAGGGGAAGCGGTTACCGAAGAGAACTTTGAGAGCAGTCTGTTTTTTGAGATTGAGTTTTGATTTGTTTTTTTATGGATTTAGGTCAGGCCATCCGTAGTAGATACGGATGGCCTTTTTTTTGAACATCAAACAGGCAAAAACGAGCGTTGTGCATCTATATCCTCTACCAAATCGGCAATGGTTGTTTCCTCCAGATTTTTTATAAAATTCAGTTTTGTTTGCCCTACCAATTTGTGCAAGGGGCAAGGATGGTTTTCATTGCATGCGCTTAGACTGAGCATACAGGAATTTAAACGCTTGTCGCCATCTAAAATATCCACAATGGCTATTAAGGGGGTCCTCTTATTTTGGGCACTCAAAAAGAACCCGCCCCCGGGACCTTTTACCGAGGTTACGATATGGTTACGGGAAAGTTCCTGTAACAATTTGGCAATATAGGCCTGAGGCACGTTAATGGGTTTACTAATGTCCTTAGCCAATATTTTGCGCTCCATACTGGAATGTACCGCCAAATATAGCACCGCTTTAAGGGCATATTTTGTGGTGTTAGATAGCATACGATGTTGTTCTTTTTAAGGTGTAAATATTAAAAGATGTTTTTATCCTCTATATGATTTATATCATGTTATTTCCGGTTTTACCCTACTACTTTTGAATCGTAAAATCAAAAAATACAATAGAATGAACATAAAAATTAAAAGTGCCGCCATCCTTTTTTCCTTGTTGCTAATAGCTTGCGGGGGCAAAGAAGAAAAGAAAACAGAGGAGTTCAGCATCGAACGTGCCAAAAGCAACACCGAAAAACCTGCAGAAGCGTCTGCAACCAAATCGGTTAAGCCCTCTGAAAGGATCGATTTGACCAATAAAGGTGTCGGTCCCATTACTGCTGTAAGCCTAAACGCCGAAGTAAACAAAAAAATGGCTGCGGAAGGTGAAGCTGTGTACAACCAAATGTGTACCGCTTGCCATCGTATCGGCAAAAAATTCATTGGCCCACCGCCAAATGATATCTTAAAAAGACGTGCCCCGGAATGGGTAATGAACATGATCCTAAATCCGGAAGAAATGATTAAAACCGATCCTTTGGCCAAAGATCTCCTGCAGGAATTCAATGGTGCCCCAATGGCCCAACAAGGCCTTACCGAGGCGCAGGCCAGAGCGGTACTGGAATATTTTAGAACCCTGTAAAACCAAAATAATATATCCTATGAAAACAAACAAAAAATTTAAATCGATCGTCCTCACAATGGTGCTGGCATTGTTTTTATTACACTGTAAAGAGGAAGACAAACAAGCTTCCCAACCAAGTGTACCTTCAACAACGACCCAAACCGGTCAAAAGCAAGGACAGGCTTTTATTACGGATGACGAATCTACCCCAAATGTCCTTAACATTGCCATTGGTTCTCCGGACCATACCACCTTGGTCGCAACGGTACAAGCCGCGGAATTGGAAAATGCATTGGTCAATGCGGGGCCATTAATGGTCTTTGCCCCAACGAATGCCGCTTTTGATGCCTTGCCCAAAGGCACCGTGGAGAATTTGTTGAAGCCCGAGAACAAAGCCGTTCTGGCAAACATTTTAAAGTACCATGTAACGCCCGGAAATTATAGTAAGGATTTTTTGAAAAAATTCAAAAAACTGGGACAAGCCAACAATCAAAATATAGGTGTAGAGGTCAAGGGAGATGATGTATACGTGGGCGGTGCCAAAATAATAGCGAGCATTCCGGCAGGAAACGGTATTGTGCATATTGTAGACAAAGTAATGCTTCCCCCATCGGAATAATGAAAATAAATAATTGGAAACCAATAACAGATAAGATCTAAAACAAAAGACAATGAAAAAATATAACTATTTAATGTATGCCTTGATGGGACTTTCGCTGATTATGATCGGTTGCAACCCACAGGGTAAGAGCAACGCCTCAAGCGGGGCACTATCGTCCAATGCGGCAGAGCGGGTATATGTGGCTCCGGGACAACTGGATGAATTTTATGCCTTTGTATCCGGTGGGTTCAGTGGCCAACTTTCCGTTTACGGCCTGCCTTCCGGGAGGTTGTTCAAAGTAATCCCCGTATTTTCCCAAGATGCCGAAAAAGCATGGGGCTATAACGAGGAGACCAAACCCATGCTGAACACCTCTCATGGATTTATTCCTTGGGACGATGCGCATCACCCAGACATTTCCCAGACCAACGGGGAATTAGATGGCAGGTACGTATTCATCAACGGTAACAATACGCCCCGAATAGCAAAAATAGATCTATCCGTTTTTGAGACCACAGAGATTATAGAAATCCCGAACAGCGCAGGAAACCACAGTTCCTCCATGGTCACCGAAAATTCAGAGTATGTGGTGGCCGGAACTCGTTTCTCCGTACCGATACCCCAACAAGACATCTCCATAAAAGATTATAAAGGAAATTTTAAAGGCACCTTGACATTTATTAGTATAGATCCGGAAGATGGCGGCATGGACATTAAATTCCAGTTATTAATGCCCGGCTTTGATTATGATATTACCCACCCGGGAAGAGGTAAATCACACGGTTGGTTCTTTTTTACCACATATAATACTGAGGAAGCCAATTCGCTTTTGGAAGTGAACGCATCTCAGAACGACAAGGATTTTATAGCGGCTGTAAACTGGAAAAAGATCGAAGAGTACGTAAACAAAGGAGGCGGCACAAAAATGCCCGCCAATTATGCCCATAACGTGTACGACGATGATACGCATACGGCAACCTCTACCATGAAAAAAGAAGTTTTGATGGTAGATCCCTCCGAAGTTCCGGGTGCCGTATTCTTTTTGCCCACCCCAAAATCGCCCCACGGCTGTGACGTTGATCCGTCAGGGGAATATATTGTGGGTAGCGGCAAGCTTTCTGCCGATTTAACCGTACACTCTTTTACAAAGATGTTGGCCGCCATAGAAGGTAAAAAATTTGACGGTGAGGCTTATGGCATTCCTATATTAAAATTCGAGGATGTTTTGGCGGGCACAGTTAGTCAGCCCGGTCTTGGACCCTTGCACACCGAGTTTGATGGTGCCGGAAATGCCTATACCACCTTTTTTATCTCTTCGGAAGTGGTAAAGTGGAAACTGGGCACTTGGGAAGTAGTGGACAGGCAACCCTGCTATTATTCCGTAGGTCATTTGATGATCCCCGGCGGAAATTCCAGAAAACCCCACGGAAAATACCTTATGGCCATGAACAAGATAACCAAAGACAGGTACTTGCCCACCGGTCCGGAGGTTACCCAATCGGCCCAATTGTACGATATCTCGGGAGAGAAAATGGAGCTGTTGCTCGATTTCCCTACCATCGGTGAACCGCATTACGCTGCAGGTATCCCTGCGGAGATTATAATGAAAAACTCCAAAAAAATATACAAACTCAGCGAGAATAAGCACCCCTATGCCGTATTATCCGATACCGATGCACGGGTAGAACGCAAAGGCAACGAGGTTCATGTGCATATGTCCATGGTGCGCAGTCACTTTAACCCGGACAATATTGAAGGGATAAAAGTGGGCGACAAGGTCTATTTCCACGTAACCAATATGGAACAAGATTATGACGTGCCACACGGTTTTGCGGTTATTGGCGCACAGACCTCGGAAATTCTCATTATGCCGGGCCAGACCGAAACCCTTTTATGGGAACCCAAACAAGTGGGTGTATGGCCTTTTTATTGTACCGATTTCTGTTCGGCCTTACATCAGGAAATGCAAGGATATGTTAGGGTTTCTCCGGCAACTTCTAATGTGCCCCTAAGTTTTTCCCTGGGTGATTAAGTTATTTTAAACTAATTCTTTTCCTTTTTTCAATAAAAGCGGGTCGTGATGGACAAACTACCCGCTTTTTTCTCTCAAAAAAACAAAAACATACAGGGTAGTGATTTTTGGCCCGTACGCTCATTAAAAAAATAGAAAATGAAAAAAGCAAGTGTATTAATGATCCTTGGTCCCTTATTCTTATTGGGACTTTTTATCTTCCCGCTATGGAACATCATGTTGGGCGCACCACAGTACCCGGAACCTTTAGGCATGAATATTTTTATCAACGGAATCAAGGGGGTACAAGAATTCGATATCAAAAATATTGACGGCTTAAACCATTACATTGGTATGAAAACCATTCCTAAAGCCGAAGAAATGTGGGAATTCCGTACATTTCCTCTGGTCATCGGAGGCATGGTCTTTTTAGGCCTTGTTATTGGTATTCTCGGTTTTTTTGGAAAAGTGGGCTATAAGTGGTTTATCGGGTGGTTTGTCCTAATGTCCATTTTAGGCGTGCTGGGCATGTGCGATTTTAATGCATGGTTGATTGATTACGGTACGAATTTAGATCCTAAGGCGATCATGAAACTTACCAACCCCGATGGTTCCCCATTGTCCTATAAACCTCCCTTGTTTGGGTATCAAAAAATGTTGAACTTTGATGTTACATCCTTACCAAGCACGGGGGCATGGATGATGTTTGTGGGTATGATGATGACCCTGGCCGCATTTTTCATGGGATGGAAACAACATCGTACACAAAAATTGCCTACTGTATTGGTAAAATGGAAAATGCATAAAAAATGAAAAGGCCCTACTTGCTCCCAGCCTTGGTGCTAATGCTATTTATCTCCTGCAAGGTAAGTCCGGAACCCATAGCCTATGGCATAGAGGGATGCCGTTTTTGCAGTATGACGATTGTGGACCAGCAACATGCGGCGCAAATAGTAACACAAAAAGGGAAAGCCTATAAATTTGATGCTTCGGAATGTATGCTCAATTACCTTCAGGAAATGGAAACGGGACCTATAGCCCTATACTTGGTAAACGACTACAATAATCCGGGCGCATTGATCGACGCCACCAAGGCCACCTATCTTATAAGCCAAGGCATACCGAGTCCTATGGGCGAGTTCCTTACCGCTTTTTCAACAAAGGAAGAGGCGGAAAACGCACAGGAGGGCAATACGGGAGAATTATATGACTGGGAAGCCCTATTAACCTATTTTAAGACAAAGGATGTATACGATAAATAAACACATAAGCCATCAGACCTTCCGGAGACTTCAGGTACAGCCGCTGGTAAAAACCGATACCTTCGAAATATTGAGCATCAGCCTGGAGAAAGATGCCCTTTTTCCGGAACATACTTCGCCCAGAGATGCCCAATTGCTGGTACTTGAAGGCGATATAGACTTTCACGTCAATGGGCAGGTGTTCAACCTAAAAAAACAAGAACTTTTTAATTTTTCAAAGGAGGTAATTCACCGGGTAGAGGCCAAGGAAAATTCCAAATTTATTATCATTCGGTAATGCGGGGCGGACTCATTTATATTGGGACAATGATACTGTGCGGCACGGCCTCATTATGGGCAAAAACGCATATCATTTGCAGTTCCTGCGAGCTCACATCCATTAAGGAAGGTATTGCTGCGGCATCGGCCTACGATACGCTCCTTGTCAAAAAAGGTACGTACACGGAATTCGACATACAGATCACCAAGCCGCTTACCATTATTGGGGAAAACCGTCCCACCATAGACGGTGGTGCTCAAGGCGAAATTATCACGATCTTTGCCGACTATGTAACCCTTGATGGATTTCATATTATAAACGTAGGCAGCAGTTACACTACGGATTATGCCGCAATTCGGGTGGTAAAAAGCGCCCATTTCAGCATCCGTAACGTCACACTCGAAAAACTGTTTTTTGGCATCTTCATAGAAAAATCGAAAAAAGGGGAAATTGTCAACAATCAAATCATCGGAAATGCCAAGAATGAATACAATTCCGGTAACGGCATCCATCTTTGGTATTCACAGGAAATAGCCATAGAAAATAATAGTGTGGCACAGGTAAGGGATGGCATTTACCTGGAATTTGCCAGCCATATTACCATCAACAATAACAAAAGTTCCAACAACCTTAGGTATGGCCTACATTTTATGTTTTCCAATGACAATGTGTACCAGGACAATATCTTTGAGAACAACGGGGCCGGGGTAGCCGTAATGTTTTCCAAAAACATCAAGATGTTTCGCAATACGTTTCAAAAAAATTGGGGCACGGCCTCCTTTGGCCTCTTGTTAAAGGAGATCAACGATGCAGAAATAAGCGGTAATGTGTTCAACGAAAATTCCATAGGCATAAATCTGGAAGGGTCTAACCGAATTGATTTTAAAAACAATGATTTTATCAAGAACGGCTGGGGCGTAAAAGTAAGGGGCGCCTGTTATTCCAACACCTTTACCGGCAACAATTTCCTCTACAATTCCTTCGACCTGTCTTACAACAGCAATATCAATGACAATGTATTCAATGGTAACTATTGGAGCAGCTATACGGGCTATGATCTGGATAAAAACGGCACAGGCGATGTGCCCTACCGACCTGTAAAGTTATTTTCCTATATCGTAAACCGTACTCCGGAGACCATTATACTGCTTCGAAGCCTATTTATGGACATCATTGATTTTTCGGAAAAAGTTTCCCCCGTTTTTACCCCGGATAATCTTTTGGATGCCAACCCGAAAATGAAAAAAACACCATGATACATATAACCTCTTTACAAAAAAAATTTGGAAAAAATGAGGTGTTGTCAGGTCTGGATCTCGATATACAGCAAGGTGGCATTTTTGCCATTTTAGGCCCAAATGGTTCAGGAAAAACCACCCTTATCAAAGCTATTTTGGGTATGGTTATCCCTAATAAAGGCCGTATTTCAGTGATGGGGAAAGCCGTAAAAAACCAATGGAAATATCGGGAAGAGATCGCTTATTTGCCGCAAATTGCGAATTTTCCGGGGAATTTAAAGGTAAACGAGCTCATCCGTATGATCAAAGACCTTCGGCAAAATTCGAGTAACGATGCCCAACTCATTGCGCTTTTTGGGCTGAAACCTTTTTTGGGAAAAAAACTGGCCACCCTATCCGGTGGCACCAAGCAAAAGGTAAATTTAGTACTGACCTTTATGTTCGATTGCCCGTTGATTGTCCTGGACGAGCCCACCAATGGGCTAGACCCGTTAGCGGTTATCGGACTTAAAACACTAATTAGGGAAGAACGGCAAAAAGGAAAAACCATTTTGATCACTTCCCATATTATGCAATTTGTGGAAGAGATGGCCGATGAAATTATTTACCTGCTGGAAGGCAAAATCTATTTCAAAGGTAGTCTGGCCCAACTAAAGACCCATACCGAGCAAAGCAATCTTGAACATGCCATTGCGGCCATAGCAACCCAAAACCCAGATGTTTAAAATACTAAAATACAGCTTTTACGATCTTATCCGCAGCCGTTGGAGCTACGTGTATTTTCTGTTCTATTTGGCCATGGGCTTTGTGTTGTTGTTCCTTAACAACGACCTCTCCAAGGCCGTCATCACCCTAATGAACGTTATTATCGTTTTGGTGCCCCTTATAGGTACCATATTTGGGGTGATGTACTTTTACAATTCAAAGGAATTTACAGAACTCCTTCTGGCCCTGCCCATAAAACGTTCCACTATTTTTTTGGGGCAATATTTGGGGGTAGCGGGCTCGTTGGCCTTAAGTTTGGTTTTGGGGCTGGGCATTCCGTTTGTACTCTATGGTCTTTTTGAAAGTAATGCCATATTCGATTTTTTACTCCTTTTGGTAACCGGGGCTTTCCTAACCCTTATTTTTACGGCCATTGCCTTTACTATTGCCCTGGCCAATGAAAATAAAATTAAAGGTTTCGGTTATGCCGTATTGGCCTGGCTTTTTATGGCGGTAATCTATGATGGTCTTTTCTTGATGTCGTTGATTGTATTTGAAGCCTACCCTTTGGATAAATTTTCCTTGCTTGCCACCGTGTTGAACCCCATAGATCTTTCGCGAACCCTTATTCTTTTAAAATTGGATATTTCTGCCCTCTTGGGCTATACCGGAGCTGTTTTCAAACAATTTTTCGGAACCCGGATGGGGCTTTTGGTATCTATGTGCATGTTGGTCTTGTGGACCGTTATTCCCGTTTGGGGTTTTGTACAAAAATCGAACAAAAAGGATTTTTAGATCCCTTGATTGTCATTGATTGTGCAGTTTCGGCCTTAACTGAAACTTTGTGCTGTTTTTTATATTTATTTGAGGGTTAGAGCCTTATGGGTTGGTATTCAACTTAAAAACCCAGCTCATAAAACAGAAACCCATTAAGGGCTTGGTAAAAAGCGTTTTATAACTTTAGCCAATGCGTGTTTTTAAATAATCATAAATGGCGTTCTCTATATTTGCATAAGTGTTATCCATATTATCTGTAAGGGATTTAGAGGGGTCGTTTATTTCAAGAATGGCTTCCAAAGAAAGCGATATCCGTTCATCTCCTTTAATTTCGGCTTTGCCACAAATTCCTATTACCGGAATGGTATGTGTAGTCCCCAAATCCATTACACCTTTGATCAGTTTACCGTTCATGGTCTGTTCGTCTATCTTTCCCTCTCCTGTTAGGATATAATCAAATTTTATTTCGGACAATAATTCGTCAACCTTAGCTAATTGTAAAATAAATTCTATCCCCCCTATAAATTTGGCATTGAAAAAAGCTTTTAAACCAAATGCCGTGCCTCCGGCGGCTCCAACCCCGGGAATTAAGGAAATATCCTTTTTAAAATACCTCTTTACCATACCCTCCAAATGTTGTAGACCCAGATCCAAAGCCTTTATTTCCAGATCACTTGCCCCCTTTTGTTTGGCATACACATATGCGGCTCCCTGTGATCCAAACAAAGGATTATTGACATCATTTATCGCAAAAACCAAAGTTTTGCCCAAAACGTCGCCTGCCTTTGAAATTTTATTGATATGGATTAGGTTTTTACCAATGGGTTGAAGATCCTTTCCCTGATCATCCATAAATGAATAACCTAGTGCTTTGGCAATGCCAATGCCCCCGTCATTAGTGGCACTGCCGCCAAGTCCTATATATATATATTTGGCTTTTCTGGAAAGTGCGTCCCTAACCTGTAGGCCTGTGCCATAAGTTGATGTTTGCATAACCATTTGCTCAGATGGCTTTAATAAAGCTAGACCAGAAGCAGAGGCAAGCTCAATATAGGCTATGTTCTTGTTTTCATCCAATAAATAAGGGGCTATTATTTTACCGCCCAGTGGATCTACGGTGTCCACTAAAATTTCCTTCAGGGATATATAACGGCTTATGGCACTCAAAAACCCATCACCGCCATCGGAAGCCAAAATGGAATAAATTTTTACGTCAGGATTCGCCCTCTTAATACCGCTCGATAAGGCATTGATTACTTCTTGTGCAGTAATCGATCCTTTAAACTTATCAGGTATCAGTAGAATATTCATTGGATTTGCTAAACTATCTCAAAATGAAGAAAGTTTGGTTACTTTTCCATCTTTTTAAAACTCCTGATTAAATATACATTTTAAACGGTACATTTGGAATATGGGGCAATGTGATTTAAAACATGAAAAGGGGGCAAAATCTTTTTTTTAAAAGCTTGAAATATTTTGGATTTACGATGCTATTGATGTTCATGGCACCTTTTGTGGTGTATCAGGCCTTTAAGAACCAGGAACACCCTCTTTACATTCCGGTTTTAATTATGGGGCTAGTTATGGGGATATCCGCTATTTCTTTAGGATTTTATAGTATAAAATTGTTGATGGATTTTATCTTTAACAGAAAAAAGTGAGCTTTTTATGAAGGTTTCAACTTCAGTATAATTGAAGTAGCTGTTTTCTTTATAAAAAAACTCTCCACATCACTGTGGAGACCTTAATAAAATGCAGTGTCCGGGAAAAATTTATCCCGATCGGCCATGACCGCCCTGATTTAATTACAGGATGAGGATTATCGATTTATAAAATTTTAAATTTAGACCCCATGGAGAAGTTAGCAGTAACAACATTGTTGTTTTTTGGTTTTTTTGCATTTGCGCAAGGCCCAAATCTGGAAAGGGATTATAATTCCATTGGTGAAAAGGTCATTGAATGGAGAAGGGAAATCCATCAAAATCCCGAATTGGGCAACCGTGAATTTAAAACCGCCGAGAAAATCGCCAACCATTTAAAATCATTGGGTATTGAAGTGCGGACAGGAGTGGCCCATACCGGAGTTGTTGGCATACTAAAAGGAAACGGTCCCGGAAAAGTGATCGCTTTACGGGCAGATATAGATGCATTGCCCGTAACCGAGCGTAATGATCTTCCTTTTAAATCCAATATAATTACGGAATTTGAAGGAGAAAAAATAGGTGTTATGCACGCCTGCGGACATGATACGCATATTGCGATTTTAATGGGGGTCGCCGAAGTGCTTTCAAAGAACAAGGATAAGATAAAGGGTTCCGTGAAATTCATTTTTCAACCTGCAGAAGAGGGACCACCGTCAGGAGAGGAAGGCGGGGCCAAGTTAATGGTTAAGGAAGGGGTGCTCCAAAACCCGAAAGTCGATGCCATTTTTGGGCTCCACATTAATTCCCAAACCCCGGTGGGGACCATCCGCTACAAGTCGGGTGGTGCCATGGCCGCGGCACAGCGGTTTGTCATCAATGTAAAAGGAAAGCAAACCCACGGTTCTCAACCATGGTCCGGCGTGGACCCAATTCTGATTAGTGCAAAGATCATAGACGGGCTTCAGACCATCATCAGTCGGGAGATCAACCTTACGAACGAAGCGGCCGTTATAACCGTTGGAAAAATCTCCAGTGGGGTGCGGTTCAATATTATCCCGGAAAGTGCGGAAATGGTGGGGACCATACGTGCCTTGGATTACGATATGCAAGAACAGATAAACCGAAGGATGAGGGAGATGGTTCCGGCAATAGCAAAGGCTTATCGCGGTGACGCCACCATAGAGATAAGTACGTTCACCGAAATTACATATAACGATCCTGTTCTTGTACAGCAAATGTTGCCCACAATGGAAAGGATTGCAGGAAAGGAGAATGTGCAACCACAAAAGGCGGTGACGGGAGCGGAAGATTTTTCCTATTACCAAAAAGAGGTTCCCGGCTTCTTCTTTTTTTTGGGAGGGATGACACCCGGAAACACCAATGCAGCACCGCACCATACTCCGGATTTTTTAATTGACGATAGCGGACTTTTACTTGGCGTGAGAACCCTTACAGAAATGAGCCTGGATTATTTGAACAATCAATAGCACCTAGGATTCATAATGGATTAAAATCATTAAGGGAATAAGCTAGTGTAGCAACAAATAAGTTTTGCAACATAGATTATTTTTTTTATCTTGTGTGGATAAAATCCAGACATGAAAAGATCAACCGTTAAATTATCTTCTGAAGAATTAGATTATTTACGTTCTTTTAAGAAGTCGGACAA
>JBGTBA010000054.1:0-10874 GCA_041749595.1 Flavobacteriaceae bacterium
GCTGTCCGCTAAAGTAAGGTGAATTGCTTTTTTCATAAGACAAAAATACAATACAATATACTGATATACAAATAGTTGAGTTAATATTTTGTGCCAATTTATGCCCTTTTCAATGGAATTTACCGTGCAACGGTCTTAAAAAGTAGCATGGCTTCACCCGGACAAAATGGAATCGGGTAAAAATGGACAAAAATAGCAGTGGGACATACTGGATTCGAACCAGTGACCTCTGCCCTGTCAAGGCAGCGCTCTAAACCAACTGAGCTAATATCCCCGGAATCATTCAATAAAAAACATCAAATGACGTTAACTAAAAAAACCCTGTCCCCCAAAAAAGGCGGACAGGATTTTTGTGGGCCCTACTGGGTTCGAACCAGTGACCCCCTGCTTGTAAGACGATTAAAATTGCGTTTCATTTAGTGTTATTTGTTGTCATTTAGACTGATTATCAGTACTTTATGATTTGTATATTTGTAGCGTCTGTCATCAAATATGGTTCTAAAATCCAGTTTGTTGTACCTATGTTGTACCCATTTAACCAAACGCTATGTCAAGTATTAAGATTGTTTTACGAAAAAAAGGGCTTTCGGATGGCACTTATCCGGTCTGTTTACGGATTACCAAAGATAGAAAAACAATATATTATAACACTATTTATAAAAGCACTGAAAGAGAATGGGATTCAAATGCAGGTTGCTTCAATAAAAACTACCCTGATTACATTCAAAACAATTTGCTGCTCCTAAAAATAAAGGCACGTGCACTTAAGGTGTATTCGGATCTTGATTTGGAAAAAGAATATTTCAATCTAGATGATTTTAGTAGGCGTTTTCGTGTAGATGCCAATCCGGCAAATGATTCGGTTTTTCGTTTTTGGGAAGAAATAGTATCAGAATTGAAACTTGCAGGTAGAATGGGGAATGCAACCATGTATGAGGAGACCATGAAGTCGGTAAAACAGTTTTGCGGACATAAAAAAATAAAGTTTCCGGATATTACCAATACCTTTTTAAATAAATATGAAGCATGGCTTCGTTCCAGAGGAGGGACGGATGGAGGAATCAGCATAAAACAACGGACGCTTAGAGCGTTGTATAACAAGGCCATTGAAAGGAGTATCATCAAAGACCAGAACCATCCCTTCAAAACCTATAAGATATCAAAACTCAAAGGTCAAGGAATTAAGAAGGCATTGGACTTTGACCAAGTGGCCAAAATTGTCAATTTCAATATATTTAAATATCCACATTTAGCGGATGCCAGGAATTACTTTGTATTCAGCTTTTACACAAGAGGAATGAATTACACGGATATGATGCTGCTAAAATGGGAAGATGTTGATGTAACAACCATTTGATAGGAAACCCAATTGCCCAACTTGTTAAATATACTTGCTCTCTGTTTGAGGCCCCCCTTCGTAATTTCCGTACACTCTCCAATAACCTTTTCAAAGTCAACCCGAAGGTTCTCGGCAAATTCAACGGAGTGAATTTCCACGTTCATTTCAATACTGCCATAGCAACTAAGACTGTTCAGGTTAAATGAGCCTACGGTAGACCACTTGTTATCCACCACCGCAGCTTTACCATGCACTACGGATCTGTTCCACTCATAGATTTTCATATGATCTCCTAGCAAAGACGAATACAAATGTTCAGTGGCCCTTCGTACCAAGGGTACATCGCTAATGCCCGCCAAGATCACCGTAATCTTTATTCCTCTTTTACAGGCCTTTTTCAATGCCTTTGCCATGATGCTTCCGGGCAAAAAATACGAGCCTACGATACCTATTTCCTTTTCGGCATGAATAAAGGCATTCGTGTAGGCATCACAGACTTCTGTTTTTCCCCGTAGCCAGTCGTTTTGTAAAATTCCCACAAGTGCACTACCTGCCGAATGTAAGACCGGTAGTATTTTTTTTGGGCCTCTTTTTTTGAAGAAATAATCGCTACATAGTTTTTGCAGATTTTCAGCTGCCGGACAATTTAACTGAACGGCATAGTCCAACCAAGGTTCCGAAGCTGCGGCTCCGTGGTATTTATCGGCAATATTGATTCCGCCGATCAATGCTATTTTTCCATCTGCGACCACTATCTTATGATGCATCCGTCTGCCAATGTAAAAATTGTTCAAGGAGAAAAATGGTGAAAAAAAACGAAGAAAGATACCATGCCGTATCAAATCCTCCGCAAAACTATCGGGAAGTGCAGAGCTACCATAGGCATCCAATAAGACGTATACTTTTACCTTTCGTTGAGCGGCCTCTTTCAGACAGGCTGCTATACGGTTTCCGGTTTCGTCGTTTTCAAATATATAGGTCTGTAAATGGATTTCTTTTTCTGCTCTCTCTATTAATTTTTCCAGCCGCAAAAAATAGTCTTCTCCCGAATGGACCAACTCAATATATTCTGAATCGTCCGTATCATTAGGAAATGTCGTTGTAGTATATTCTCTAATTGACTGTTTATGATCCATCACTAAAGTTTTTTATGAAGGTCGGCCAATAAAACCGGACCAACCTCTTTATTTTGTCGCTTTAGAAAATAAACCAGTCCCATAGCGACCAAAGCGGTCGCCCCGGCAATAATAAAAGGATAATAAAATCCCCCTGCAATCAGCCAAGTCCCCAATACCGGACCCAAAATTTGACCGATACTGTTGGTTGAACTTTGTATGGATATATTTCTGCCCGTATTTTCTTTCGAAATCAATGATACTGCAGAAAGCAGATTAGGCGTTACCATGGCGGCCCCGCCCGCGAACAGTATTATCATAGTGTAAACGTACAGCTCATTGCTTAGGAACGGGAACACAATTAACGAAACTCCCGATATCAACAATCCCAAAGTTATTTGCTGTTTTGAGGTCAGTATCCTTTCGCCATAGGTTGCGAACACAGGTTGCAAAACGGCCATAACCGAACCACAAAGCATAAAACCAATACCCACTTGATCGCTTGTGAATGCCAATTCATCCTTACCATAAATTGAAAATACGGTCTCGAACAAGGTGATCACAAACTGCATAAAAAAGGAAAGCAGCAACAAAACGATAAAATAATGACCCAGGGAAAAACTGAATTTAACTACCTTAGAGACAGACTTGCTTACAATTTTAGTATTCTTCAACCATTTTACGATTATCAGTACTACAACAAAGCCCAAAAGAGCGGCAAAAATAAAAGGGACCGAAAAACGATCTAAATGAAATACTCCAAAGGAAAATTTAAGGTGTAGGTTCGTTTGCGACAGAAATCCCCCCAGCATAGGGCCAAAAATAACGCCCGAACTGATAGCCACCCCGGACCATGCCATTATCTTGGTCCTTCGCTTTTCTGAAGTAATATCACTTAAATAGGCATTACTGACGGGAATTACCGATGATGTAAATATGCCGCCAATGATTCGGGCTATATAAAGCATTGTAAGAGACGTGGCCAAACCTGTCAGCAAGTTCATCACGACAAATCCGATAAGACCGATCACGATCAGGGGCTTGCGACCGTATCTATCGGAAAGCTTGCCCCAGACGATTACGAACATTAGCTGGAACAGCGGATAAATACTGGTCAACATTCCAATATGGAAGTTGATCAGATCCGTGTCCAGATTGTCCTTTAGCGCCAATCTTTCAGTATAATATGGAAGGGTAGGCAATAAAATACCGTACCCCAGCATTACCACAAATAAGCTCAATAGAACTAAAAATATCCTGTTGAGCTTTTCCTTTTTGTCCATTACCTTTTAGCAATTTTCCTTTTCAACAACTGGGCATTGATAGCCACTATAATAGTGCTCAAACTCATAAATACGGCACCAACGGCCGGACCCAGAACAAAGCCCGAAGAATACAGTACACCTGCCGCCAACGGTATGGCGACTACGTTATACCCGGTGGCCCATATCAAGTTCTGGATCATCTTGTTATAGGTGGCCTTCCCAAATAAAATCAGGTTGGCAATATCCTGCGGGTTGCTGTTTACCAGAATAATATCGGCGGTCTCGGCAGCGACATCGGTGCCGGAGCCTACGGCTATGCCAACATTGGCCTGTGCCAAAGCAGGGGCATCATTGACCCCATCGCCGGTCATCGCGACAAATTCGTTTTTGCCCTGTAGCTCTTTAACGATTTCAACTTTTTGATGTGGCAGCACCTCGGCATAATATCCGTCCAACCCCAATTTATCGCTTACTGCCTTGGCGGTTATTTCATTATCACCCGTGGCCATCAAGACTTTGATGTTGTTCTTTTTGAATATTTTTATAGCTTCGGCAGATTCTGGCCTGATCTCATCCGCCAAGGCAATATAACCCGCCAATTTTCCATCGATCAAAACAAAAACCACCGTTTCGGCCGCATCGCTATAAGCATCCTCGGGAATGGTTATTTTCTCGTCCCTCAAATATCCCGGACTGACTACTTTTACTTTTTTGCCCTCTACATTTGCTTCAACACCTTTGCCGGTAATCGCTTTGAAATTTTCAGGTTTTGGGATGGCAACTTTACCTTCCTTTACCTTTTTTATAATTCCAACGGCAATAGGGTGTTCCGAACTTTGTTCCAACGCACTGGCAAGCCTTAGGACTTCATCGGGGGAATACTTTTTATCCGTTGATTCTATACGGGTTACGCCAAAATCCCCTTTCGTCAAGGTTCCTGTTTTGTCAAATAGTAAAACGGATATTTTACGCGATTCCTCAAAGGCAGTCCTATTGCGGATCAATAGTCCATTTTGGGCAGAAACCGCGGTGGATATGGCTACTACCAAGGGGATAGCCAATCCTAGGGCATGCGGGCAGGCAATGACCATTACGGTAACCATTCTCTCCAAGGCATACACGAAAGGGAAGCCTAAAATCAACCATATTGCCAAAGTGCCAAAACCAATGGCCAATGCAACATAAGTAAGCCATTTGGCGGCCCTATCGGATAGGTTCTGCATCTTGGATTTGGTTTTCTGCGCTTCCTCGACCATGGTGATGACCTTGTTGAGATAGCTGTCCTTCCCGGTATGTTCCACTTTGACCTTTAAGGTGCTGTTCCCGTTTACCGAACCGCCGATTACCTTATCGTCCAACTCTTTTTTAACCGGTTTGGACTCTCCCGTAAGCATGGACTCGTTCAAGTAGCTGGCCCCTTCCACGATGATTCCATCAGCAGGAACTTTTTCCCCTGGCTTTACCAAAATGACATCATCTTTCAATAAATCTTCTAATTTGATGTCCTCAATGGTTTCCCCTTTCACCCGATGTGCTTCCGCAGGCATCATACTGACCAATAATTGTAAAGCTTTTGATGCTCCTAGGACGCTTTTCATCTCGATCCAATGGCCAAGGAGCATAATGGCGATCAGGGTAGCCAATTCCCAGAAGAAATCGACCCCTTCCAACCCAAAAACAGTCGCCGAACTATAAAAATAAGCAACACTAATGGCCATTGCTATCAAGGTCATCATTCCGGGGGCTGCTTTTTTTACTTCTGACCAGAACCCTTTAAGGAATGGCCAGCCCCCGTAGAAATAAACAATGCTTGAGAGTGCGAACAAAATATATGGGTTGCCGGAGAGCAGAAAACTATATCCAAAAAAATCCTGGATCATCGGGGAAAAGAAAAGGATGGGCACTGTTAGTATCAATGTGATCCAAAACCGTTTCCTGAAGTCGGCAATCATCATTTTATGGTGGTCATGGCCCGCCATACCCATGGGGATGCTGCTATGATCATGATCACCATGATTCATCTTACTATGATCCATTTTTGAATGATCCATTTTGCTGTGGTCCATCTTACTATGGTCGCCCGATTTTGGGTCATCCATTTTCGAGTGGTCCATCTTTGAATGATCCATCTTTGTATGATCCATTTTTTTGTCCTTGTGATCTTTGTTATTGTCCATATTATTCTTTTTAAGGGTTATCGTAATTTTTTTCGCATTGCTTCTGAAATATTTTCAGCGTATACCCCATAAGCATCCACCAAAAGCCCTTTAATCCCATCTTTTGATGAAATGGCATAGAGTACGCTGTTATCGTCGGTGCTGCTCATCCCTTCAAAACGGTGCAGTTCATTCACTTCAAATTCTTCGGGATGGATTTCTATTTTTAGTGACGCACATTCCAGGCATTCGGGCTTTAAATTGAAATCATAAGTATAACCTCTTTGTTGGAGGTTGTGTATGGCTTCTGAAAGGGTATCGTAATTGTACATTTTATCTTTATTTATAGGTCGTTGTAAAATAACTGCCGTCTTCTTCGACAAACTTCTGAAAGGTCAATAAACCATTACTGGTTATTTTTTCGTTAACGGTATAGTTGAGTTGCTTAACTCGAATTCCCAAGGCATAGGCTTTGATGTTGATTTTTGATTTAATAGTATTATAACCGGTACTAATCTCTAATTCCCGGTCATAAATCTTTATAGTGCTTTTGGAACCAAAAAAGTTCAACATGCCCGAATCAAAACTCATTTCCAATTCTATATCTTCCAAATTTTCCAAATCATAGAGTTCCTTGAAATTTTTGGACACCGTATTGATTTCGGTTTCCTTTGATTTCGGGTTTGTAAATGGGAAGGCCATGACCATAATACTAGATTCATCTGGTTTACATCGGTAGGTGGTGGTATATTTATTGGTCGAGGCACCATTTTCATCAAAGAGTTCGGTCACGACCTCAATTTCATAATAACCATTGGATTCTTTTAGCTCTCCCGATTTAAAAGTCTGCTTGTTCAGAAAATCGCCATTTTTATCAAAATTTTCCCGCACCACCAGTCTATTGGACAATTGTCCGATCAACATCTCATCTTGGGCGAATACTGACAAACTCATGAAAAGAAAAGGCAATATGTGATATATAGTTTTCATAAATGGTGCATCAATGCTTTTACTTCTTTTGCGAGTATATCACTCAAATCAATGCCGTTCGAAGGATGTGGAATGGTATTGCAAGTGACTATCCTTTCTACCCCGGCGTCCAATAGATCTTGGTAAGCATTTCCTGAAAAAACTGCGTGGATACCAATACAAATTGGTGGTTTCATCCCCGCTTTTTTTAAATGTACAACAGTCTCAATCATTGTACGGGCCGTAGAGATAATATCGTCTACCAAAACAGGTGTGGCGTTTTTATATTTATCCACGTCTGGCACAGAGACTTCTACATCGCGGTCGCCGTGACGCACTTTTTGCAATACCGTAAAAGGTGTTCCTGCATTTTTAGCAACCTCTGAAACCCATTGCTCGCTTTCCGAATCGGGACCGATAAGTACTGGATTTTC
Organism: Flavobacteriaceae bacterium; assembly: GCA_041749595.1. Taxonomy (GTDB): domain Bacteria; phylum Bacteroidota; class Bacteroidia; order Flavobacteriales; family Flavobacteriaceae; genus Aurantibrevibacter. The sequence goes on from JBGTBA010000054.1 coordinate 7,279, forward strand.
TATATTTTCTTTGATCCATTTTGAAATGGCATCGGCAGCGTGAATCACTTTATTAGGGATGTGATAGACTTCACCCAAAGAGCTTATCCTGTGCAAATGGGGGTCAACGGTGGTAATGCTGTCGGCGAAACCTGAAATCAATTTTCCGAAGAAACCGGAAGTAACCCCTTCGCCTTGATTGAACACTTTGTCCTGCCGCATATAAGCAAGATATGGTGCAACCAAACAAGTACACATTGCGCCCAATGATTTGGCCGTATGGCTCAAAAAATATAGCGGCAATAGTTTTTCATCGGGTTCGTGCAAGGTGCAGACCAATACAACACATTTGTCTTTTACATCAGAAAGGATGCGTGTATAGGATTCGCCATCAGGAAATTTACGTAAGGTTGCTTTCCCAATTTCTGCAACCATTTTACTAGCCAATAATTTTGTGAGTTCTTCGTTTCCCGGAAGGCTGAATACTATTGTTTTCATTGTTTATGTTTTATTCAATGGCTAATATATCATCGTGATTATTTCTATAATCCAAAGCATAGTTAAGTTCGCCTTTGGATTCTGCATATATAGTATATAGCAATTGGTCCTCTACAATATATTCTCCCAAATGGGCATTTAAGAGAATCCCTGCGGCTTTAGATTGAGGTGCGCCCGAAAGTTTGGCGAGTTTAGCTAACTTTCGATTATCGATTCGTTTTAGAATACCGGATTTTTCTGCTTTAATGTCAATTGTATAAGGTGCTGGAACTGGTTCTGTAAACCGGCCTTGTGCTTTGCAAATAGCAAGGAATTTTTTATAAGCCTTACCAGATGCCAATAGTTGATTTGCTATAACACTTCCTGTTCCAACTTCGACTTTTCCTGAAAGTTCCAGGAGTTCGCCTGCCAAAAGCAAAGCTCTTTCTGTAAGGTCTTTTGGTGCATCGGATTCATTTTTCAGTACTTTTAAAATATCGATGGCTTCCAAGGTGGGACCAATTCCCCTTCCAACAGGTTGCGTGCCATCGGTGATTATAACTTTTACCTTCAATCCAACAGCAAGACCGACCGTTTCAATATGATTCTTTAGTTTTTGTGCCATTTCAGTGCTTCTGACTTTTGCAGTTTCACCAACAGGAATATCAATAATTACGTGCGTTGAACCTGCGGCTGCTTTTTTTGATAATACAGATGCAATGAGCTGGCCTTCACTATCAATATCCAATGCTTTTTCGACTTTAATCAGCATATCATCAGCAGGGCTTAATTGGGCTGTTCCGCCCCAGACAATGCATCCACCCTCACTTTTTACTACAGTTTTTATCTCTTCGAAAGAAAGGTTTACATTGGTCATTACTTCCATTGTGTCTGCAGTTCCCGCTGGAGAAGTGATGGCCCGTGATGATGTTTTGGGCATCGTAAGTCCATAGGCTGCCACAATGGCCACGACGATGGGTGTCGTTCTATTACCTGGCAATCCACCAATGCAATGTTTATCAACTACGATTTCTTGATTCCAATTCAGTTGCTTCCCTGAAGTAATCATTGCTTTGGTGAGGTCCGATATTTCATTGATGTCCATCCGGTCACCGGCACAGGCGGTAATAAACGCTGAAAGATGGATATTGGAATAATCGCCTTCCACGATATCAGTTATAATTTCTTTATAGGCCTTGTAATTCAGCTTTTGATTGTAGATTTTTGCTCTCAGGTGGCGTAACGATTCAATGGGCTCCAAATGTGAAACACTTAAGGGCTCATTTTCTGAAACGCCCATTTTATTTGCCGCAGCCTCAGATAGTCCAATCTCATTGGGCAATAGAATATCTGAATTTATGACGTTGAGACTCGCCACTATGGAACGGGTTGACTTGGAAATCCTTATTCTAGTGAGGGCTTCAAAACCCTCTGAAATACAAACGTGGCAATCGCTTCGCATATATACAACATATTCGTTTTGTGTATAAATCCCGAGGTGTTTGTATTTAAGAATATTTGAGTGTTGTTCGATAGTTGCTTTCATTTTTTAAAATTCCATTACTTATTCTATTTCTTCAATGCTATAAAGCTGTGGGATTTCAGCATCCCAACCATAGGTTTCCTTGATACCATTCTGTAGGGCTTCTGCACCTTCTTTTTCTCCGTGTACAATGAATATCCGTTCCGGTTTCCCCTTTATCATATTTAACCAATCCAACAGTTCGGCGTGGTCTGCATGTGCCGAAAGTCCTTGAATTTCTGCAACTTCCATATTAAATGGCACCCATTTTCCATAAACCTTTAATTCTTTATCGCCTTCCAATAATTTTCTTCCACGCGTTCCTTCAGCTTGATAACCTACAAACAGCAGTGTATTATTGGGATTTTGTGCTTGTGTTTCGAGATAGTTCAGCATTCTGCCTCCAGTAAGCATTCCGCTACCTGCGATTACGATTTTTGGTTTGTTGTCGGTTCTTAATTCCATAGTTTCTCGATAACTGCTCACAACGGTGAAATATGAACACATCTCATCACATTCAAGTTCCTCAAGTTTGTGCCAATCCCTTGTGCGATGGAACAATTCCAAAACATTGGCTCCCATTGGGCTATCCATTATCATCTGGACTTTCGGGATTTTGTTCTCCTTGAGCAATCTCCAAAAGATAAGCATCATCAGTTGGGCACGTTCTACCGAAAAACTTGGGATAAACAGGCTGCCACCTCTATCGATGGTGGCGTTGACCAATTTTTCAATGTGCGGGATGGCTTCCACTTCGTCGGGATGAAACCTTCCACCATAGGTCGATTCTATAAAAAGCACATCAGCTTTTTTAGGTTTTAAAGGCGGATAGAGTAATAAATCATTGGTTCTACCAATATCTCCAGAAAAGATAAAACGTTTTCCGTTTACGTCCAACTCGATGAACGTTGCACCCAAAATATGTCCATTATACTGAAAACGAGCTTTGATACCTTCAGATAACGAAATCCATTGAGATTGGGGAATCGCTTTAAAATGCGGTATGGTATTTTCAACATCCTTTAAATCGTAAAGTGGTTCTGCGGGACTATGTTTGGAATAGCCTTCCTTATTTGCCCGTTCAGCTTCTTGTTCCTGGATTTTTGCACTATCGTTCAAAATGATTTTGGCAATGTCCAATGTAGGGTTGGTACCGTAAATGGGACCTTTAAATCCTAATTTCACCAACCTGGGCAAATAACCTGTATGGTCCATATGGCCATGGGTAAGCAATACCATATCAATTTCTGAAACCATAACTGGCGGATATTCCCAATTTTTTAGCCGCAAATCCTTAAGCCCTTGAAATAGTCCGCAATCTATAAGAATTTTTTTATCCCCTGTATCCACTAAATATTTTGAACCGGTTACCGTACCCGCTGCGCCCAAAAAGTGAATGTTTATTTTGTTGTTGTTCATTTTTTTAGTTTAAAAGTGTTGCAACTAATTCTAGTGTATCTTCTGAAATATTTTTATTGCTAGTGTAGCAACAAATAAGTTTTGCAACATAGATTATTTTTTTTATCTTGTGTGGATAAAATCCAGACATGAAAAGATCAACCGTTAAATTATCTTCTGAAGAATTAGATTATTTACGTTCTTTTAAGAAGTCGGACAA
>JBGTBA010000055.1:0-3947 GCA_041749595.1 Flavobacteriaceae bacterium
ATATTAATAAGTGCATTATTTAGTTCTTATCTGATAATTTTTTCGTACCTTAACACGATGGAAACAAAGGTAAAGAAGCGAAAGAACAAGGATGCCCAAGAGGAAACGCGGTTGCGCATGGCCGATTATCTTCGGAAAAACCTGGGCACACAGAAGCAGGCCGCGGAGATCTTCGGTATCACCGAGCGGGCCGTGAACAAGATATGGGCGCTGTACAAGACCGGCGGCAAGCGTTCCCCCCGCAGCAGGAAACGCGGGGTCCGGGGCGGCATGAAGCTAAAGAAGGACCAGGCCCACAAGGTTCGGGAGCTCATCAGGGAAAAACTTCCCGAGCAGTTGAAGCTCCCCTTCGGGCTATGGACCAGGGAGGCCGTGCAACAGTTGACATCGGAGAGGTTCGGTGTCGAGCTGTCCCGTTGGCAGGTAGGGCGCTATCTGAAAAAATGGGGGCATACGCCCCAGAAGCCGGAAAACGTAAAGAGATGGTTGGAGGAGGAATATCCGGCCATAGAGAAAAGGGCCAAGGCGGAAAAGGCGACCATCTACTTCGGGGACGAGACGGGCTGCGGGAGCGACCATCGGGCAGGCAGGAGCTACGCACCCAAAGGGAAGACGCCCGTTATCAAGGCAACGGGAAAAAGATATACCGTCAATATGATATCCGCCATAAGCAACAGGGGGCATTTACAGTTCATGCTGATGGAAAAGGGCTTCAACAGTGAGGCCTTCAAGACATTTTTGCAACAGATGATAAAGTACGGCAAGGGGAAAGTGTTCTTCATTACCGATAACCGTCCCGCGCACAAGACCATAAAACCCAACAAATGGCTGGAGGAGAACAAGGAAAGGATAGAGGTGTTCCTCATCCCGCCGTATTCGCCCGAACTCAATCCACAGGAATATGTGAACCAAGACCTGAAGACCAATGTAATCGGAAAGAACAGGGCGATCAGCAGGGAACAGCTAAAGGAAAACATCAACGGTTTCATGAACAAAAGGAAGCAGGACAGACCGCAGGTGAAAAAATATTTCCACCATAGGCACGCCAAGTATGCCGCCTAGCAATTTAATACGAACTAATTAACCTAACGATTAATAAGCAGATAATTCGGGCTCGAAGGGTTTAAGAATGGTGCCAACACCCCCATAGAATACACCTACGACCCCAACGGTAATCTGCCCTTTCATGCCCAAAGATTTTGCCAGATTTTGTTGGGCATTGTATAGCATTTTAGACAGTTTCAGCCCTCTGTATTCCGGTACTATCCCAAAATCAAATTGGTAGAGCCAGTCCCCTTTGGGGAGATGGGTCTTGGTAATCCATAGATTATCCGTTGCATCCATAAAGGTATGGTCCGGTTTGGGAAAATGCATCCGCAACGTACCGTAAGAAGCGATTATTTTATCGCCTTTGGCCACAACCAGTTGTCCCTCGGGAAAAAGATTTATATGATTTGAGTAATGCACTTCGGTCAACAACTTGTCCTGAGCCAAGGTAGGGAAGCACGTCAATTGTACCATGCTCATCTGAGGTACATCACCAAGGTTTGCCGATCGAACCAAGAATTTACCATCCTCCGTCTTTCCGCAAATCATTTACCCAACCATAGCTTTTAATTCCATATCCATCTATATATGAGTATCTTAAACAAGCCCATACATCTTAAAACGAACACTCCCATATTTCATTCAAAATAAAAAAACCTTATTAGATGCCCATTAATCCCTTGAGCTGAAAACCTGCATCCCCCAATAGACCAAGGAGGCCAAAGCACCTATGGCTGCGACAAGATAGGTCCTTGCGGCCCATTTTAAGGCATCTTCCGCACCGGCATATTCTTCCTGGCTCACCATATTTTTGTTTTTTAACCAGGCCAAAGCGCGGTTACTGGCATCGTATTCTACCGGAAGCGTAATAAAGCTGAACACGGTTGCCAAGCCCATCATAATAAGACCGGCCACAGCGATATAAAAGCCCATGCCCACACCTGCTGCCGCTCCCAAAGCCAAGCCACCAAAAACGACCCACATGGACAGCCCGGAAGTTACACTAACCACGGGTACCAATTTGGATCGCATGGTAAGCCATTCATAGGCTTGGGCGTGTTGCACAGCGTGCCCACATTCGTGCGCAGCCACCGCAGCAGCAGAGGCGTTACGCTGACTGTAAACACCCTCACTTAAATTCACCGTTTTATTCACCGGATTGTAATGATCTGAAAGCATCCCTGGCGTGGAAACCACTTTTACATCCCGTATACCATGGTCTGCCAACATTTTTTCCGCAATCTCCGCACCGCTCATCCCATTGCGCAAATGCACTTTGGAATAATGGTTAAACTTGCTTTTAAGCTTCTGGCTTACCAACATGCTTACCAAAGCAATGGCACCTATAAGTATATAATATCCTATCATAATGCTTTTATTTTTATTGAGATTAAAGATACTCATTCTAAACAAAAACCCGGCCAAAACCCGTAAAGGTTATTTTTCTGACAAAATGTACCTTTTAGTCTTCATGGGGCTCCCAAAGAAAGGCATCCCTAATTTCCTTATAAACTACTTTTCCTTCTACAATATTCAGCCCTTTTTGCAAGGATGTATCCTGTTCACAGGCTTTTTGCCAACCCAAATTGGCCAATTTTAACACATACGGAAGTGTAACGTTGGTCAAGGCCACCGTGGAGGTGTAGGGTACAGCCCCGGGCATGTTGGCCACGGCATAATGCACTACATCGTCAATAATATATATCGGTTTTTCATGCGTTGTAGGTCTTGTGGTTTCAACACAACCTCCTTGATCTACAGCCACATCCACTATAACGGTGCCGGGGCGCATCTCTTTTAACATATCGCGCGATATAATCTTCGGTGCCTTGGCTCCCTTTACCAGCACCCCGCCAATAATGAGATCATGGTCTTTAATGTGTTTCCGGATATTAAATTCGCTCGAAAATTCGGTGACCACATGGCTGGGCATTACATCGTTTACATAGCGCAAACGCTTCATGTTAATATCCAAAATAGTGACATGTGCGCCCAACCCGGCTGCCATTTTTGCAGCCTGTATGCCCACTACTCCGGCCCCAAGCACCAAAACCCGCCCGGGAGGCACTCCGGGAACTCCTCCCAACAGAACCCCGCGACCTTTCACGGGCTTTTCCAAATATTTTGCGCCTTGTTGTATGGCCATTCTTCCAGCGACCTCGGACATGGGGGTTAACAGCGGCAGGGTACCGTCTTCATCTTCTACCGTTTCGTAGGCAATACAAACCGATTTGCTCTCCATCATAGCCCGCGTAAGTTGCTCACTGGAGGCAAAATGAAAATAGGTAAACACCACCTGCCCTTTCTGCACCAATGGATATTCTTCCCTTATAGGTTCTTTTACCTTTACGATCATATCGCTTAAGACGTAGACCTGTCCTATGGTGTCCAGGATAACGGCACCCGCCTGTTTGTAATCTTCATTGGAAAATCCGCTTCCTTCCCCTGCGTCAGACTGCACATAGACCGTATGCCTATTTTTTATAAGCTCAAAAACACCGGCTGGGGTCATCCCTACCCTGCTTTCATTATTCTTGATTTCCTTGGGAATCCCTATGATCATTGCGGATATATTTTGATCAAAATTCATATAATTCCCCAATACGAAGAAATAAACCGCAAAAAAAAGAGCGAGAACCACATTGAATTGAATATTTGATAATAAACAAGGCCTACCAAAAAACGTAATCACAAATAACTGTGATTTTATTGTTCAATGCGCAATTATTTCCATTGCCCACTATTTGTATTTCAATTTCAGGCGTAATAGACAAAATGGTTGCTAAAAACCGTTGAATCGCTGATTATATATAGCTTTGGAGCAAATCAAAAGCTTTGAATAAAAAAATGCACGATTTGCGAGAGTGCCATAACACGAAAATATGGCCAAAGATCAGGCA
>JBGTBA010000056.1:0-19815 GCA_041749595.1 Flavobacteriaceae bacterium
TTCCCTTTGTGGAACAATGGCCCTTGTCCGCAATTTCAGGGGCTACTTTTCCGGATCGTCTTCCCGAGCAGGTAATGATGGGCATGGAATCCAGCACGCTATAATTCAAGGAGCGCTCTTTTGGGGCGAACTCCCCCAGGAATGTTTCCACGAGAGGCCCCGTTACCGGGCAAACCCTGTTGATCCTATTGTTAAAGGCCTGGTAGCTTCCCAGATCGGGAAACCAATCCAGTAGGTGCTCCATTGCGAATTGATGTATCTTGTTCATTTTAAAAATACCCTGATGGTGCATCACGAACAGGTATATGGTTATGATTTCCTGGTCCGTGAGCTTGGGCCCTTTGTTATTGCTGAACCGCTCACAGCCGTACCGGATCCCCTGCTCGAATTTTTCGCACACATAATAATATATTTTCACTGACTTGTCATACTTGTTATTGGTCTTTGCATTCAAAATAATCTTGTTGAAATTGATTATTAAGATACTGAAAATCAATAACTTAAACAGGTTTAAGACGTTGTTTTTCAACTAATTGAACTTGTTTTTTTTATCTTATTTTCAACCCTTGATTCGCATGATTTATCCATTTTCAACATTTTCAATCAATTTTATAAAATCATGATGCGTTTATGCATAAATGGGTTTTGACTTGGATCAAAAACCGATGTGATTATTGGTCTTTTTTGAATAGATTTGTTTGAAACTAGAAACTGGATTTTACATAGTAGATTTTAGACCTTTAACTTTGGATTTTCAACCTTGAACCATGATAAAGCCCATTAACGGAAAAACGCCCCAAATAGGGAATGACTGCTATATCGCCGAAAATGCCACGATTGTGGGCGATGTGGTCATGGGGGACCAATGCAGTATCTGGTACAATGCGGTGCTAAGGGGCGATGTGCATTTTATCAAAATGGGCAATAAGGTAAATGTACAGGATGGTGCGGTAATCCATTGCACCTATCAAAAATCACCTACTACGATTGGCAATAATGTGTCCATTGGTCACAATGCCATAGTGCATGGCTGTACCATACACGATAATGTACTTATTGGGATGGGGAGTATTGTGATGGACGATTGCGTGGTAGAAAGCAATAGCATCATAGCGGCGGGGGCGGTTGTTACCAAAGGCACACATGTGCCTTCGGGCACCATCTTTGCAGGGATGCCCGCAACGAAATTGAAGGATATCAGCCCGGAATTAAGCTCTGGGGAAATAGACCGGATTGCCAATAATTATGTAACATATTCCGGCTGGTTCAAGGAAGATTCATGGTAATGCTAAGGGTGTAGGGCAAGAAAAAAATATCAGTTCGAGTGATCTTTTGTAATGAAGTGACGGAAAATCGTATCGGGAACGTCTTTTTACCTCGCACATCATAGCATAAAGAAAGTTTACATCTGTTTTTTGACAAAAGCCCCTTTTTTTGAAACAACGGGCAAAGTCTAAAACTTATAATCCCTATTTTTGACCAACCAAAAAGAGTAAAAAATGAACGCATATATTTTTCCCGGACAGGGAGCCCAATACGTGGGTATGGGGTTGGATCTTTATGAAAAATATCCCTTGGCCAAGGGCTTATTCCATCAGGCAAATGCCATTCTTGGGTTTCCTATTACCGATATTATGTTCCATGGAACCCCTGAGGATTTAAAAGAGACAAAAGTTACGCAACCCGCTATTTTCCTCCATTCTGTAATCTTGAGCAAAGTGCTGGGCACCGATTTTAAACCGGATATGGTCGCAGGGCATTCGTTAGGGGAATTTTCTGCCTTGGTCGCCAATGGCACCCTTAATTTTGAAGACGGTTTACAATTGGTCTCCCAACGGGCATTGGCCATGCAAAAAGCCTGTGAATTGCAACCCAGCACCATGGCTGCCGTTTTGGGATTAGACGACAAATTGGTAGAAGAGATATGCGCTGCAACACCTGGCATTGTTGTGGCAGCAAATTATAATTGCCCCGGTCAATTGGTCATTTCCGGCGAAGTAGAGGCGGTAAATCTGGCATGCGAAAGATTAAAGGAGGCCGGAGCCAAAAGAGCCTTGGTATTGCCGGTGGGTGGTGCCTTTCACTCTCCCTTAATGGAACCCGCAAGAGAAGAATTGGCAGCGGCTATTGAGCAAACCGCCTTTGGTGTTCCCGGATGTGCCATCTATCAAAATGTAACGGCATCTGCGGTTCGTAATGCCAATGACATTAAAAGAAATCTCATTTCCCAACTTACAGCCCCGGTTAAGTGGACCCAAAGTGTGCAAAACATGGTTAAAGATGGGGCCAAAGTTTTTACGGAGGTAGGTCCCGGAAAAGTATTGCAGGGACTGGTAAAAAAAATAGCACCTACCGCCGAAACCCAATCCGCACAACTTGTTTAAGTAGTTTAGGTTGAATAAATTGCATTTTAACTGAAAAATCCATTTTTAAACCCGATAATGAAAGATTGGCTTTTTTTTTTAGTAATATTGACCCTCCTTTTTTTGTAGCCTACAGGTGTTGTTTTAAGGATAGGGCGGGGAGATAACCAACGGTGATATATGACAGTAAAAAAACTTTTAAGTTCCATTGGCCGTTACCGAAATTCGGTCTTCCACTATCTCATCATAGTCCTTTTTGTTGCGCTGCCACTGAATGGGATAGAAGCGCAAACGGTATCCATCGCTGTGGATAGCAATGGTTTGGAGGGAGGCATTTTGCCAGGCAGGTTTTTAGTGTCTGTTGATCCTTTTCTAACAGTAGGAGGAAGTATTGATGTAAAATACGAAGTTTCCGGTGGAACGGCACTTTCTGGTACCGATTTTACGGTTTTATCCGGAACGGTAACAATTCCTTTTTCGTTTTTAGGAGGAACTGCATTCATAGAGGTTGATGTCATAGATGATGCAATTGACGAATTGGATGAGACGCTAAGCGTAAGGCTGCTCCCCTCAGATGATTCTAGTTATGGACTGGGCACGTCAACGGAGGCCACAATAATGATACAGGACAATGATACAGCCGGGGTGTCGGTGTCAGGGATAATTGGAAACACCTCGGAAGCCGGCGGTACGGCCACCTTTACTGTTACCTTAACCACCCAACCTTTGGCAGACATAAGCATAGTCCTAAGCAGTAGCGATCCCACTGAAGGCACTGTTCCTCCAACGGTTACCATTACTCCTGCGAACTGGAATACCGGAGTATTGGTTACCGTGACAGGGGTAGATGATGCCGTAGCAGACGGGTCTCAAAACTATAGTATAATTACGGGTAATGTTACGTCCGCCGATCCGGCATATGATGCGCTAACAGGCCCTTCTGTTGCAGATGTTTCAGTAATTAATGATGATAATGATGCGGCCAGTATTTCCATAAACGATGTAACCGTCTCGGAGAATGCGGGTAATGCTCTTTTTACGGTTACCTTAACGGGTGGTGTTGCTCCTTTTACGGTGGACTATACCACATCCGCGGGCACGGCCTTAGCAGGATCTGATTTTACGGCTACCAGTGGAACGCTTAATTTTACCGGTACTGCCGGGCAAACCAGACAAATTACGATACCTATTTTAAATGATAATTTGGTTGAACCTGCCGAGAACTTCACGGTAGTGTTGAGCAATATTACGGGAGGTTTGGCCACAATTACTGATGCGTCCGGGGCGGGAAACATAAACAATGATGATAGCTGTAATGCAGGCACTAGTGCCCCGGTTTTGGACACTACCGAACCTAAGCAATTTTGCGATGGCTTGGCCGTAAACCTGAATAATTATACCAATACCGTTGCACCAGCGAATTCGGTACTCACTTGGAGTACGAACAGCGACCCTCTGGTTACTGCATCCCATCTTGCCAATCCTAACATCACAGTGGCGGGTACTTATTTTGGCTTTTTCTATGATGGATCGAATTCCTGTGCAAGCCAGACCTTGCCTGTAAGTTTGACCTTGAACAGCTCGCCCTCTGCGGGAACCACCACCAATACTTCGGCATGTAATGATAATGACAATGGCGTTACTACGGTCGATTTGGACAATTTAATTACCGGGTCAGATGCTGGAAATTGGGTATATACTTTCGGACCCGAAGGTAACATCAACATCAATAATTCTAATGTAGTCAATTTTAATAATCAAAATGCAGGGGATTACGTTTTTACATATACTACTACCGGAGCAATTGCACCTTGTGCCAACGGTTCTGCCGTAGTAACTATTTCGGTAACGGATTGTCAATTGCCATGTAATGCTGGTAATACAGCTCCCGTTTTGGATTCTTCGATACCCACCATTTTTTGCGATGTTCTTAGCCAAGACCTGAATGCGTATACTAATAGTGCACCACCAGCGGGGACGGTGCTTACATGGAGCAGGAATGCGGATCCTTCGGTGATAAGTGCCCATTTAACAAACACGGTTGTGACTACTCCGGCAAGCTATTTTGGATTTTTCTATGATGCGGCCAATGCTTGTGCAAGTCCGGTTTTAACGGTTAACCTTCAACGAAATATAACTCCAACCATAACTAATACAACCCCGGGCAGTAGTTGCGGTCCGGAAACGGTTATTCTGGGAGCTTCGGTCAGTGCCGGGGGAACATTAATATGGTTTGATTCGTTAACAGGTGCTTTGCCACTCGGAACGGGGCCTATTTTTGTTACGCCTACCATTACTGCAACCAGGGATTTTTTTGTGGAGGCTACGGCCAACGGTTGTCCTTCTGCTAGAATTGCAGTTACGGCCACGGTAAACCCACAACCTTCCGAGGGTACGGCCACCAATACCGCTGCTTGTAGTGTATCGGGAAATGGTGGGCCTACTTCCATAGATTTGGACAACCAACTTTTAGGTGCGGATCCCGGGACCTGGACCATTACCACAGATCCTTCGGGGAATCTTTCCATTGGTTCCGGGAACATTGTTGATTTTACTGGGAGACCAGATGGAAATTATGTGTTTACCTACACAACTATAGGGGCCATTGCTCCTTGTGCCAATCCTTCTGTTCAGGTAATCATAGCTGTGAATAATTGTATAGTGGATTCTGATGGGGACGGTCTTACAGACGGGGAGGAAGCCTCTTTGGGTACCGATCCCAACAATCCGGACACCGACGGGGATACGCTGAATGATGGAGACGAGGTAACCAATGGGACAGACCCCTTGAACGCCTGCGATCCTAACCTTACTCTCGATTGTAACCCTGCCGATATAGATCTTTCCATTACAAAAACAGCCAACAAAAACAGGACAACCGTTGGCCAACAGGTTATTTTTACGATTACGTTGACCAATGAGACCTTAGATAGGGTCATAAATATTGCGGTGGATGAACTCCTGCAATCCGGATTTGGCTTTGTTTCGGCAACGGCCTCATCAGGGGTCTATAACGAAGTTGCGGGAATATGGGAGATCCCCGAACTTTTGGGCGAAGGGAGTGCCACGCTAACCCTAACGGTATTGGTTTTGGAAAATGGGGACTATCAGAACACGGCAGTAGTATCGGATTCTTTTCCCAACGATGGGAACAATGCAAATAATGAAGCCACGGTCACGATTTTGGTCGATAGGCCTTCCATTGATATATGCGGATTTCTTTTCAATCAATTTTCGCCCAATGGAGATGGCATCAATGATAAACTGGTAATCAATTGCATCCAGGATTTTCCAACCAATTCACTTGAAATTTTTGATCGCTTTGGCAACGAGGTATTTACAGCCCGGGGATATGATAATTCTTGGAAAGGCACCAGAAACAATAACGAATTGCCAAAAGGCACCTATTTTTACATTCTGGATCTTGGCGACGGCTCAGAGGTAAGAAAAGGATGGATCCAAATTATAAGATAACGGGATGGCATATTTTAAGGTAAGGTTGTTCAATAAAAATATCCTGCTGCTTTTAACGGTATTTGCCATTGCATTTCAGGTTTCAGCCCAAAAACAACCACAATATACCCAGTATATGTATAATATAGGCAGTTTTAATCCGGCCTATGTGGGAACTGTGGAAACAGCGGATATCACAGGATTGTACAGAGCGCAATGGACGGGTATTCCGGGGGCTCCGAGAACCATGAGGTTTGGCACCAATATTCCGTTTGCGAATAAAAAAACAGGCCTCGGGTTAAATGTGGTCAATGATCAGTTGGGACCCACCACGCAAACCTTTATCGATTTGTCGTATTCCTATCAGGTGCAGCTTTCGGAAACCGCCAAACTATCTTTTGGAGTAGCGGCTGGAGGTTCTTTATTGGATGTGGATTTTAGCAAAGGCGATTTTGAAATTGAGAATGAGCCCCTTTTAAATTCTTCCACGGTAAATAATTTTTATCCTACTATTGGCGCAGGGATGTTTCTATATGACGAAAATTGGTACCTGGGCTTATCAGTCCCCAATTTTCTTACCGATGGAGTCTATAATGATGAGGTTGCGGGTATTGTAGAGGATAAAATTCAATTTAATTTTATAGGAGGATATGTTTTTGACCTTTCGGCGGGGCTTAAATTTAAACCGACAGTTTTGGTCAATTATTTGCAGGGGGCTCCGGTAAATTTTAATTTTTCGACTAATTTTTTAATTAGCGATGTGTTCACCTTGGGGGCATCCTACCGAATAAATAACGACATTAGTGGTTTGGCGGGCTTTCAGGTTTCCAGCGGACTATTTTTGGGATATGCGTATGATTATAATACCAATTCCTTGGGAGAATTCAGTCAGGGGTCACATGAAGTAATCTTAAAGTTTTACCTCGGGAAATCCGGGGAAAAGCGAGATATAAAAGAACCTACCCAGAAGGGAAAACCAAAGCAAATAGACACACCTCGATTTTTTTAAAATAAGGGCTATGAGATTCAGAATACCATTACTGCTCGTTTTATGGACCGTAAGCATGATGATCTATGGGCAAGAAAAAAGGTCCAAGGCAGATATGCTTTATTTTGAATATGCCTATAAATCGGCCATTGAAGCCTATAAGAAAGAACAGGTAAAAAAGCCCTTGGCCAATTATCAATTACTTAACTTGGCAGATGCCTTTATAAAAACCGGGGATTTTAAAAATGCGGCCGAGACCTATCTGGGTTTTTATAAAAAGGACACCTTAATGCCCAGCCATGATTTTAATAAAATGTTACGGGTGTTAAAAATAACCTCGGGAATGGATAGGGTAAAGGCATTTTTGGCAACCAAAAGCAATATTTTGTCTGACGAGTTATTGGAAAATGCAGAATTTAATAACGAATTGTTACAGTCCGATGAGCAGAACGCTATAGATTTCAAAATTTTCAATATCCAGAACAATAGTGCCCAAGCGGATTTTTCACCTTCTTTTTATGTTGATAGACTCCTTTTTACCAGTGCCAGGGGCAATGACAAAAAAGACACCTATATTCCTTCCGGGGAGGCGTATTTGGATATTTATTTGGCCAGAATGGAACAAAACGGCAATGTGGTAAGTGCAGTACCTTTTGACGGTATTCCCGATTCCCCTTTCCATAAAGCGACCCCATTTTATTCCAGTGAAATAAACCGCGTATTTTACGTGCTTTCCAATGCCGAGGGAAACCAACTTTCATATGACCCTAATGGTAAAAACGCCTTGGCAATGGGTATTTCGGACGGTAAAGGATCGTTTGAATATCTGCTTCGCGATTTAAGCACTTCCTTTTATTATCCTTTTTATGAGGCTTCAACAAGTAAGCTGTACTTTGCTGCAAATTTTACGGATAGTTTTGGAGGTACGGACATTTATTATGTGTATACCAATAACGGCCAGATCATGTCCGCCCCTGTAAATCTTGGACCACGTATAAATACGCCCGGCAACGAAATTGCCCCTTTTCTATTTGAAAATAGCCTGTATTTTTCTTCGGATGTGTTTTACGGACTTGGGGGCATGGATGTGTACGAGACCAAAGTACAGCCCGATGGAGCCTTTAGCATACCTATTAATTTGGGGCCGGGGATTAATTCGGATAAGGATGATTTTGGATTTATCATTAAAAACAATACCACCGATGGGCTGATGGGTTATTTTTCTTCCAATCGCGACGGTGGGAAGGGCAAGGACGATATTTATGGGTTTAACGTTTCTGAAAAACCTGGATTAAAGACATTGGTAATAAAGGGAAAGGTTGTTAAGCCATATTCAAATCAGGGCATTGAAAAGGTTGCCGTAAAGGTATTGGACACTGACAAAAACACGATCAAGGAGATTTTCACAAAGCAAAACGGGGAGTACCAATTGGAAATCCCTTGGCGCGATGTTGTTATTTTGGACATATCAAAAGAACGGTATTCCGGTTTCCATAAAGAATATGATGAAAAGGGTCTGGAGGAGATCCAGAAAAAATTGATGGTCGTTGAACTTGCCCTTTTGGATGATTTGGTACAGGAAAGGGAAGGCCAAACGGTCATAAAACTCGGAAAGTTCTTTTTCAATAAGGGAAAGGCCGAGGTAACACCCGAAATTGCCAAAGAGTTGGATAAAGTGGTTTATGCCATCAATAAATTCCCTGAATTACGATTACGGATTGAATCGCATACCGATAGCAGGGGTGGGAACAGCACTAATTTTAAAGTGTCGCAGGACAGGTCCAATGCCATAAAGCAATACCTCGTTAAAAATGGGGTGCCGTCCAAAAATATGCTGTACACCATAGGGTATGGAGAGGAAAAAATCATAAACAACTGTACCAATGGGGTCTTTTGTCTGGATATGCTGCACCAACAAAACGAGCGGTCTTTGATCGTGGTACTAAACTACCATTTATTGTATTGACCCGACCGTATTATTTTTATGCAAAATAAAGTTGTAAGTAATTGATTTTCAAAGGAAATATTTTCCGCCCATTATCTTTGTTCCCCAATCTGGTTAATTATGGGCCTTTTGTTGTATAAAACAGCCCTGCCCTCAATTTTTATCCGGTAGGGGGCATGTCATAAGAAGCTATTGCTTTTTAAGGTTTTCACTCCATTTTCACTTATTTCCCCATATTATTTTAAAATCTGGAACAACTTTTATTGCGCACGATGCCCGTAATTTTTAAGGAATACCTATATTTAAACACAATAAAACTTTAATGGACAAAAATTCGAAATCAACGGCATATTGGAAAAGGAATCTCCTTTATTTGGGCATTTTACTTGGCATCTGGTTTTTGGTGTCCTATGGCTTTGGCATCCTGTTCAAGGATGCATTGGACACTTTTTCCCTAGGTGGCTTTAAGCTTGGTTTTTGGTTTGCACAGCAAGGGTCAATTTATGTTTTTGTCATCCTCATATTTGTATATGTTGGATTGATGAACAAACTGGATAAAAAACATGGCTTTGACGAATAGATTTATCCACCTTTATACATCTTAAATTATGGACGTACGGACATGGACCTACATTATTGTGGGCCTAACATTTGCATTATATATAGGTATCGCCATTTGGTCGAGGGCAAGCTCTACCAAGGAATTTTATGTGGCCGGGGGCGGCGTTTCCCCTTTGGCCAATGGCTTGGCGACTGCTGCGGATTGGATGTCGGCAGCGTCTTTTTTGGGCATGGCCGGACTTATCTCTTTTGGCGGATATGATGGATCCGTTTACCTTATGGGTTGGACCGGGGGCTATGTGTTGTTGGCCCTGCTACTGGCTCCTTACCTTAGAAAATTTGGAAAGTTTACCGTGCCCGATTTTATCGGGGACAGGTATTATTCCAATGTGGCACGCACTGTTGCCGTCATCTGTGCCCTGTTGGTTTCCTTTACCTATGTCGCCGGGCAAATGCGCGGGGTTGGGCTCGTTTTTTCAAGGTTCTTGGAGGTTCCCATCAATACCGGTGTCATTATTGGAATGGTCATTGTATTGTTTTATGCCGTTCTGGGAGGAATGAAAGGGATTACCTATACCCAGGTGGCACAGTATTGCGTGTTGATATTTGCTTTCATGGTGCCCGCCATTTTCATATCCATCCAAATGACGGGAAACCCCATCCCGCAATTGGGAATGGGAGGCCATGTCTTAGGGGAAAGCATAAGCTTGTTGGATAAGTTGGACGGCTTGTCTACCGAACTGGGTTTTGCCAAGTACACCAATGGATCCAAGCCCATGATTGATATTTTCTTTATTACTGCTTCACTAATGGTAGGTACGGCGGGCTTGCCCCATGTCATCGTTCGGTTTTTTACAGTGCCCAAAGTTAGGGATGCCCGTATGTCGGCCGGGTATGCGCTATTGTTTATTGCCATTCTTTATACGACCGCTCCGGCCATTGCCGTATTCGCAAGGACCAATTTAATTGAAACGGTACGTAATAAGCCATACAAGGATATGCCCGCATGGTTCTCTAAATGGGAGACCACGGGACTTATAAGATTTGAGGATAAGAACAGAGATGGAAAAATCCAATATGTCGCAGATAAATCCACCAACGAACTAATTGTAGACCCCGATATCATGGTGTTGGCAAATCCGGAAATCGCCAATTTGCCCAACTGGGTCATTGCCTTGGTGGCCGCGGGGGGCTTGGCTGCGGCTTTGTCCACAGCGGCGGGCCTACTATTGGTCATTTCCACTTCCATTTCCCATGATTTGATCAAAAAACAGATCAAACCCGATATTTCGGACAAAGGCGAATTGATTGCGGCCCGGTTGGCGGCGATCGTAGCTGTTGGGGTAGCCGGTTATTTTGGTATTCATCCGCCCGATTTTGTGGCGGCCACTGTGGCACTGGCTTTCGGTTTGGCCGCGGCATCTTTTTTTCCGGCCATCATTATGGGTATTTTTTATAAAAAAATGAACAAAGAGGGAGCCACCTCAGGAATGATAGTGGGCATAGTGGCCATGCTAATGTATATGATGAAATTTAAGTTCAATATGTTCGGAGGGGGCACGGAAAAGGATTGGTGGTTGGGGATCTCGCCCGAGGGTTTTGGAACAGTGGCCATGTTGCTTAACTTTACGGTGGCCGTACTAATTTCAAAATTTACCCCTGAGCCACCGGAAGATGTTCAGGAAATTGTAGAAAACATTAGGATACCCAATGGTGCGGGGAAAGCAACTGCCCATTAGAAGGATATAGGTCCTTATCGGGCTCAATTTGATAAATTGGACAAACATTTTTTTTGAATAAATTATTTTTGAGATGAGTAATTATCACATAAAACATTTAGAAGAGTACTTCCAAGTCTATAGAAAATCCGTTCGTGATCCTGAAAGTTTTTGGGAGGAAATTGCCGAAGAACATTTTGTATGGCGTAAAAAATGGGATAGGGTACTCATCTGGGATTTTAAAAAACCTGAAGTGAAATGGTTTGAAAATGCCAAATTAAACATTACCGAAAACTGTCTGGACAGGCATTTGCCCACGAGGGGGGAAAAAACCGCCCTGCTTTTTGAACCTAATGATCCCAAAGAAGAGGCACAGCACATTACGTACAGACAGCTACATGAACGGGTTTCTAGAATGGCGAATGTGCTCAAAGATAATGGGATACAAAAAGGGGATAGGGTATGCATATACCTGCCAATGATTCCTGAACTGGCGGTAGCCCTTCTGGCCTGTGCCAGGATCGGGGCCATACACTCTGTTGTTTTTGCCGGATTTTCATCTACGGCATTGATGACACGGATCAATGATTGCGATTGTAAAATGGTGGTTACCTCAGATGGTTCCTACCGAGGGAATAAGGTCATAGAAATCAAAGGTATCGTAGATGCGGCTCTGGAAAATTGTCCGGGAATAAAGTCGGTCCTTGTCGTAAAGCGCACGGGTTCTAAAATCAATATGTTAATAGGTAGGGACCAATGGTTGCAACCCTTACTGGATGATGCCTATGCCGATTGTGTGGCAGAGGTCATGGATGCCGAAGACCCACTTTTTATATTATATACTTCCGGCTCTACCGGAAAGCCAAAAGGAATGGTACATTCCTGTGCCGGATATATGGTCTATACGGCCTACACTTTTAAAAATATTTTTCAGTACCGGGAAAACGATGTGTATTGGTGCACGGCAGATATAGGTTGGATTACAGGTCATTCCTATATTGTTTACGGACCACTGGCCAATGGAGCAACAACGGTAATGTTTGAAGGTGTGCCTTCCTATCCTGACCACGGACGTTTTTGGGAAGTGGTGCAAAAGCACAAGGTGACCCAATTTTATACGGCACCTACCGCTATTAGGGCTTTGGCAAAGGAGAGTTTGGATTTTGTTGAGAAATATGACCTTTCCTCATTAAAGGTATTGGGATCTGTGGGCGAGCCCATTAACGAAGAGGCATGGCATTGGTACAATAACAATATTGGGAAGAAAAAAAGCCCTATAGTAGATACTTGGTGGCAAACGGAAACCGGGGGCATCATGATATCTCCCATACCCTATGTTACCCCCACTGCGCCCACCTATGCTACCTTGCCGTTTGTAGGGATACAGCCCGCATTAATGGACGAATCCGGTAAGGAAATAAAGGGCAACCAAGTAGAAGGACGCTTGTGCATTAAATTTCCATGGCCCGCAATAGCGAGGACCATATGGGGCAACCATGAGCGATATAGGGAAACCTATTTTTCAACCTTTGAAGAGATGTATTTTACGGGAGACGGTGCCCTTCGGGACGCCGTTGGCTATTATAGGATTACGGGTAGGGTAGATGATGTTATTATAGTTTCCGGACATAATTTGGGGACCGCCCCAATTGAAGATTCCGTTAACGAGCACCCGGCCGTTGCCGAATCGGCCATAGTAGGTTTTCCACATGATATAAAGGGCAGCGCCCTTTATGGGTTTGTCATTTTAAAGGAGACGGGGGAGAGCAGGGATAGAGACAATCTTAGAAAGGAAATCAACCAGCAGATCACGGAACATATAGGTCCCATAGCCAAGTTGGATAAAATTCAATTTGTTTCCGGATTGCCCAAAACCCGAAGCGGCAAGATCATGCGTAGGATCCTCCGTAAAATTGCTTCCAAGGACACCAAGGACTTAGGCGATATCAGCACCCTGCTCAATCCGGAAGTGGTCCAGGAAATAATGGATAATGTGTTGTAGGGTGAGTTAGTTTAACAACAAGCAGGGTTTTTCCCTAAAAAACAATGATCCAAAAATAATAAATGGCGAACAGGGAGAGGAATAAAATTCCGAAATAGGTAAGGATACGCAAGCCCTTTTTAGGATGCGAAGCCTCGGGGAGGTCATCGCTCATTACATTTTTTAGGTTCATGTACCCGATCACCGGTGCAAGCACGAAGGAAACAAAGGTGGCCAAGGCCACGAGCTGTCCCATGTTGGCACTGAAAACCGAAATGACCACAAAATTGATCATGGCGAGAAGGACCACCATTATGGAAAAAAACAATC
The DNA here is from genome assembly GCA_041749595.1 of Flavobacteriaceae bacterium. GTDB lineage: Bacteria > Bacteroidota > Bacteroidia > Flavobacteriales > Flavobacteriaceae > Aurantibrevibacter. The sequence continues at coordinate 13,340 of JBGTBA010000056.1, forward strand.
GTTTGTTATATGCCACGCCTTTAAGGAAAAGGAGATCAATGATATCGACGCTTACCCGCGATACGGCATCATGTGCCGTAATGCAGGTACTGAACATGGTGGCAAAAGCCGCAGTGGCAATAAATAGGTAGCTCCAGATTCCAATATGGCCTGTAAACAACTGTATCAGTTGGTCTGCAAATGCTACGGCATTGCCGCTTAGTTCCGTACCCGTTCCGTATAAGGTCATCCACCCGATGATAAGAAAAAAGAGGGCGAGCAGGGCCGTAAGGAAATATCCGAAATTGAACTCCTGAAGAGCTTGTTCCAAGGGGAGTTTTTGCCCCGTACCCTTGAACTTCTCTATGCTCCAAAGGCTTATCCAACTGGAAGCTTCAACCGTGGTAGGCATCCAGCCTACCAGACCGATCAAAAATAAAACCCCGGCCTCGTTAAAGACAATCGGCGATTGGAAATTTTCAACGGGAAGTACTTTTCCTTTGAGGACAACCATAACGGTAGTGACCAAAAGTGCGGCAAATAAGACGGACACCACAAATTTTAAGGTGGTTTCCAGAAATTTATAACGCCCAATGATGAGCATGGTGCCAATAAAGATAAAAAGGCCCAGTGATGCCGTACTAATGGAAATTTCTGGAATTTTCAATAAGTTGATCAACAGACCGGAGGTTACCACATACAGTGCCGCCAGAATGGTAAAGGTAGAGAACAGGCTGATCAGCGCATAAAACCACAAATAGGCCCTTCCCCTGTTTAAATAACCCTCTATCAGTGATTTGTTGGTGATGTTGGTGTACCGTACCCCAAACTCAAAAAAAGGATATTTAAGCACATTGGCCAAAATAATGGGAATACACATGAGCCATCCATATTGAGCCCCTGCCTTTGTGGACAATACAAGATGGGACGTGCCAATGGACATGCTGGCAAATAAAAGCCCAGGGCCAAGGTTTTTTATGAGAGTACGTATTTTGGACATGGATGGGTGGGTTATTTTAATGCTCTAAAATAGGATTTTTCATGAAATGGTGCGCGATCTTATTTTATTTCTATTTTTTCCCCATAAAATTTGGGCTGGGTATTTAATAGTAAATCCAAAAAGACCTTTACCCGTGCAAGATATTCCCGTAACCGTACTTGTAGCCCTTGGTTACCGGAAACATCCTTAGCGTTGAAACCAATAGCGTTCAACCCTTTTTTTTCGGCCAGATAAATGGCGCGCTCAATATGGAATTCCTGGGAAATTACCGTAACGCTGTCCAGTCCAAAAATGGATTTTGCCCTCACCATGGAATCCAAAGTACGGAAACCGGCATAGTCCAAAAATATTTTTTCTTCCGGAATACCACTCTTTACCAAATCTTTTTTAAATGTGTTGGGCTCATTATAGTATCTGCTGCCGTTGTCGCCGCTGACCAATATAAAATCTATTTTGCCCGCCCTGAACAATTCTATGGTGGCATTGATACGGTAGATGTAATACGGATTGGGTTGTCCGTCAGTCAACCTTTTGGAAGTTCCCAACACCAAGCCTACTCTGTTCTTTGGTATTTGTACCATATCGGAGAAGGTTTTTCCTTTTGTGGAGTTTTCTATGATTGCATTGCAAAGCAATACTATAAGTAAGGGGGTTGCTAAAACGAATACGGCAATATAGCCAATTTTTTTCCACATGGAGCTCCTTGGATAAGACATTAAAGGTACTAAAATGATGGAATTTCGTCGATAAAACTTTGGATAGCTATCCGAAAGTAAAAAATCTTTTTAGGCAAGTGAGATCCTTGGTAACTATTAATATCTATTTTACCAATAAACCTTTTATCGTGTTGCGCAATCTTTCAATCTAAAGATTCTCCGACCCTTGGGTCGGGGTTTCCGCTTTACCTCCCCTTTGGAGAGGTCGGAACTGCCTTTTAGCAGTTCCGGGTGAGGTAAAATACAAAATTTCGATTTTTGTCCCTAAGGCCAAAATGAAACTGGCGAAATACCCCTATGGCTTGCCTCGGGGATAGTCAGTTTCAAGAAATTTTTTATTGGTCCGATCCCCTTGATAACCCGATTCGAATTCGAAGACTTTTCCGTTTATGATTCCCTTATCTGCTCCACCAATTCCTGTCTTTTTACAATGCTGTTTTTCTCTAAGATGGTTCCAGGGGATAATACCGCATTGGCGCCAATTTTACAATGATCCCCTATGAGTGCACCAAATTTGGACACCCCGGTGTCAACAATTTTGCCCTTATATTTTACACGGATCTGTTTTGAGGCTCTTTCGTTGTAGTGGTTGGCGGCTATGGAACCCGCCTCAAAATTTACATGTTGTCCAATTATGCTATTGCCCACATAGTTAAAATGGGCAATGGCCGTGTTGCTGCAGATCAAGCTGCTTTTTACTTCGCAGCCCGGCCCTATTTTAACCGAGGCATCTAAGAATACACCCTCCCTAAAATAAGCATTGGCGGATATAAAGCAATTTTCCATAATAAGTACGGGTCTTTTTAGGGTAACGTTTTGTTCTATTATGGCCGATTTATGGATTGCGATGCCTTCCTTTACCTCAAAATTTTCGTCTAGATGCACTAGTAGCCCTTCAAGGAGTTCTTTAAGGGAACTGGTCAATTCCCAAGGATAGCTGTAATTTGCTATGGGAATAAGGACCGGTAGCTTGGAAATGTAATCATTGATGGCTATCATTTCACAAAGGGGTAATGGGTTTTACTGTTTTTAGATGTTTTGGTCAGCAAAAGGAAGGTCAATCCAGCTTTTTTATTTTCAGTTCCCTGAACTCTATCCCCTGGCCTTCGGACTGTAGTCCTATATACCCTTCTGTAAGGGGGGTTCCATCAATTTTAATGGCAGGGTCAAAACCAGTTGCCACCTCGCCCCCTATTTGGGGCTGGGTATATTGCAGTACGGTTTCCCCATTTACTTTGTGGATCACCAAAGAATCCCGGTAAACGATGAGCTCGCCTGCCACCCATTCATCCCATTTGTAGGTTTTGGAACTGGAGTTAATGCAGTGCCGGGGATCCTTTTCCCCATTGAAGAACACGTCCGTGCCCGGAGAGCACATATTACCGGTAGGTCTGGGCACACCGGCTTCTTCTTCCGCCAAGATTTGATACTCTACGGAAATGGGCCAATCCTGTTCTTTTAGAATGGTCTTAGGGTCTTGTGAATGGAACATGATCCCACTGTTCCGATAGGTAAAATAGGGTGCATCTTTTAACCACTGGTCAGTAAACCGGTATTCAAACTTTAAATGAAAGGACGAATAGGGCTCCTTGAAGAACAAATGCCCGTAGCGTTCCTTAAACTCCACATAACCATCATAGTTCACTTGTATTTTTCCATTATGTACCCGAAAAGTATCTGCATAATTGTCGCCCAGGCCATGGTGGTGTATTTTAACGACCCAACCCTCCAGATCCTTACCGTTAAAAAGGGTGCGCCATTCGGCACCGTCTCCTCCAGTTGGTTTTAAGTAGGTAAAAGCGCTTAAAATCAGGGCCAAAATTAAGGCGAGTGATGGTATTGTCCTGAGCTTGTCCATAAAGTTGTTTTTTGTCATTGCAATGCCGAAGGCATTTAAGACTAAAAGTGCATATTTTTTTTGGTTTATACTAACTGTTTCCGCATTTTGAAGTGTTTTTTTATTATATAACTTCCTTGCAGCTTTTTATGGTCATAATTAAAACTTACTTACTATTATTTGATTACATAAGAAATGTTTATGCTTGACCAATCTTATGAATAAATTATCGAATATGGTACCTTTATAAATACAACGGTTTAGTCAATAAAAGTATAATTCTATGCTCCAAAAAATGGTTTATTCCTGTTCTTGTATTGGCAAGTGCCTTTCCTGCGGTTTGAATGAATCTTTCCATGGCGTATATGACCCTAAATATAACTAAAAGTAAGAGAATCGGAAAGTAGCGGAAATGTTGTACGTATGTTGTACGTTTTACATGAAAAAAGGCTTCAGATTTCTCGGAAGCCCTTGTTTTACTGGTGATCGCGACACGATTCGAACGTGTGACCGTCTGCTTAGAAGGCAACTTTTATTGAGTTAAATCAATTTATAATAATTCGTAAACTATTGGTATTAAGTAAATTAATATCTTTTAGTATGATTTAATTTCATTTCGAACCAAATAAAACTATGCACAAACTATGCACATTTTTAATTATCTTTAGGTAGAAATCGAAATAATATGGCAAGGGCTAGGTTAATTTTAGACGTACGCAAGCATTCGAAAAATAGCGTAGGATTATATCCAATGGCTTTAAGGCTTTACCATAAAAAACAGAGAATTTTAAGACTGCCCTATTATACATCCATGGAAGGATGGGATGATAAAAATAAAATATTCAAAAAATCAGTCTTTGCCAACAAAGATCAAGATTGCGATACCATAAACAAAGAACTAAACGCAAAGTTGTATTTGGTCAAATCATTAATTGATAGCCTCGGTAAAACGCTTAATGAAATCACGGTCGATGTGCTGATTGAAAATATAAAAGAAGTCTGGGATAAGAAGTTGGACTCTAACTTGAAAAAGAACCTTTCTAACGAAATAACGCTATCAGATTGGGGTCAAGTATTGATAGACCGTAAATTGAAAGAAGGAAAGCCCAGCACAGCCAAGTGGTATAAAGACTCAATTTCTGCATTCGTCAAATTCAATAACGGTGCTCCGGTCAAGCTCTACCAACTCGACGTGACTTTTCTTAAGGAATTTGAGATGGAAAATAAAGCCAAGGGCAACTCAGATAACGGAATTAGTGCCTATATGCGCGGTATTCGGGCAATTTATAATAGTGCGGTAAAGGAGGACAGGTATGTTCCAATTAAGAACCCTTTCAATCATTATAAGATTCCTACATCACGACGTACCAAGAAAAAAGCCTTGTCAAAGGAAAAAATAACTGCAATCAGAAATTTACATTACGAGAAAGGAAGTAACCTTTGGCATACCCAAAACTACTTTTTGTGTATGTTCAATTGTAGGGGAATGAATTTAATTGACTTAGCAAAATTAAGAGTTAGGGATATTGGGGAAACTCGAATTTTTTATGGCAGAAGCAAAACGGGGGATCCATTATCGGTAAGGATAACTGATGAATTTACCAGTATTCTTAAGAACTATACGGAAAATAAATATGAGAATGATTTTGTTTTTCCAATTGGTTATGATGGTTCTGTCGAAATGTTCAAAAAGTATAGGTCCGATAGAAGGCTGGTAAATAAACTACTAAAAAAAATTGCGACAGATGCCGGTATTGAAGAGAAAATAACCTCATACTATATCCGCCATACATGGGCAACTATTGCTAAAAATATGGGTATTTCAACAGAAATTATTAGTGAGGGTTTGGGTCATCATTCCTTAAAGACTACCGAAATTTATCTGAAGAGCTTTGATAATTCAGTATTGGATGATGCCAATGACTTAGTTGTGTCATAGAAATTTGGCATTGAAAGCAATCTCCCCAAATCTTACCATGACTTAACTGCGCCTGGATCCTGTGGAATTTTTGTAGTGTTCTGGCAGATAAGCGTCAAGCAAAAATTTCATAGGGCGCACACTACTTTTGATTTGTAACGCTATCTTTAATATCTAAGACTTTGCGACCATCGGGAGTAAAGCGAGTTTGTTTTTGTGGCCACAAAAACACATCTCGCGCTTCCTGACCAAATCCATTTTAGTGATATATTGCCAATATTAACTTTCGGTCTTCATTGGTTCAATTTTCAAGGTAACCTTTTAAGTTGGCCTGCTTAATTTCAACCCTTTTATATTCTTTAAAGACTACTGGCGAAAAAAAAATAGAATCTTCTTAATTGCTGGTCGTACTAAGTTTGCGGTCCGTTTCCAATACTTTTATTTTCAAGGACGCATTTTGAAAATCTGAAATTTTAAATCTTTTTTTTCTTCACCAGCTTATTATTTCCAATTTCACCTACCTTCTTACCTGTCTTAACAATGAACGGGCCTAAAGCTTAGGTCGGTTCTAAATTTCAAGTAACCTATGTTACCATTTAGGTAGGATAGGTAACCTTTAGGTAGGATTAGGATTATAGAAGTTACCCAGTGCTATGCCCTAGTGCCGCTGTCCTCTTTCATTCTTAGGTAACTAGGTAGGTACTATTTCATATATTTTTTAAATTTCATAGATAACATTCCGAAGAAAATTGGTTTACGCAACGTTTGTTAAAAGTCATCGATAAAGTTTGATTGAGTGAAGCGGTCATTACTGTTGGATGGAGAACGCTTCGACCTTCTAGACCATGAAACATTTTTTTTCTTTCAATAGCCGGACAGTTTTAAGGCTATATTCTATAATAAACAGCAAAAAGCATAACTTTGTCAAATGGAAACAAGAGATACTATCAGGCCGATATTTTCAGGGCTTGGTTTTGAGCAGCAACAGGCTTTGCTGGACGAATTGCTGCAAGAACACGAATTACA
>JBGTBA010000057.1:0-20104 GCA_041749595.1 Flavobacteriaceae bacterium
GTAGATCTGCAACCCCCTTTGAAAATTGAGAAAGTTACCCAGGACGGTCAAGAATTGGACATTAAATCCAATATCAATGCCCATTTTGTTGAGCTAAAGAAAAAGCAAAACATAGGGGATTATAATGAAATTGTAGTACACTACTCTGGGCACCCCAAGGAGGCAGTTAATGCACCATGGGACGGAGGCTTTTCATGGAAAAAAGACGAAAATGGCAATCATTTTGTGGCCACCTCGTGTCAAGGTTTGGGTGCCAGTGTCTGGTGGCCCAACAAAGACCATATGTACGATGAGGTAGACAGTATGGCCATAAGCGTTAACGTGCCCAAGAATTTAATGGATGTCTCCAATGGCCGACTGCGAAAGGTGGAGGATCTGGGGGAAACAACCACCTACCACTGGTTTGTGAACAACCCCATCAACAACTACGGTGTTAACGTAAATATAGCAGACTATGTTCATTTTGGAGAAAAGTACTCCGGAGAAAAAGGTTTTTTAGATATGGATTATTACGTACTGCGCAACAATCTGGAAAAAGCTAAGGAACACTTTAAAGATGCACCAAAAATGATGGCCGCTTTTGAACACTGGTTTGGTCCATACCCTTTTTACGAAGACGGGTTTAAGTTGGTAGAAGTGCCCTATTTGGGCATGGAGCATCAAAGTTCGGTTACCTATGGAAATCAATACTTAAAGGGATACCTCGGCAGGGATCTTTCCGGGACCGGTTGGGGCTTAAAGTTCGATTTTCTGATCATTCACGAATCCGGGCACGAATGGTTTGCCAACAACATTACCTACAAAGATATTGCCGACATGTGGGTACACGAAGGTTTTACTGCCTATTCCGAAAGCCTTTTTTTGGATTATCATTGGGGTACGCAAGCATCTGAGGAGTATATTATTGGGGTACGCAACAACATTAGGAACGATCGCCCAATTATTGGCCCCTACAATGTAAACCAAGAAGGCAGCAGTGATATGTACTATAAGGGTTCTAACCTATTGCATACACTTCGTCAATGGGTGGATGACGACAAGAAATGGCGGGAAATCCTACGGGGGCTCAACAAGGAATTTTACCATCAAACGGTAACGACCCAACAGATCGAAAATTACATCAGCCAACGCTCTAAAATCAATTTATCGGCTTTTTTTGATCAATATTTAAGAACGGTCCAAATCCCCGTTTTTGAATATAAGATTGATGGGAAACGCTTTTCCTATAGGTACACCGACATCGTAAATGACTTTAACATGCCGCTACGGGTTTTTGTCGATGGCAACAAAAAATGGGTACATCCCACTGCAGACTGGAAAAGCGAAACCCTCAAAGCCAAAGTGGATGTTTTTGAAGTGGATCCAAATTTCTATATAGAGGCCCAAAAGTTGTAGTTTTTGAAAGAAATAGGGGAACATTATTTCAGAACCGCCTTGGATTGGAGAAATTGGCTCCATGACAACCATGACCAATATCAAGGGGTATATCTTATTTTCTTTGCCGTTGCCCACGAAAATGAAAGTATGCGGTGGGAAGAGGCGGTGCGGGTAGCCATCTGCTATGGTTGGATAGACAGTACCGTAAAAAGTTTGGGCAATGGGAAAAGGAGACAATATTTTTGTCCCAGAAAACCAAAAAGTGTTTGGAGCAAAGTAAACAAAAACCATATACATGAACTCTTGGCCGCAGGATTAATGCACGCAAGTGGCCTTGAGAAAATCGAAATTGCCAAAAGAAACGGTTCATGGACAGCCTTGGATGCTGTGGAGAATGGCATTGTTCCAAATGATTTGCAAAAAGCTTTTGATGGCAATGGTCATGCCTACCAAAATTACATAAATTTCACTCCTGGACAACGAAAGAGCTATCTATATTGGCTAAACCAGGCAAAAATGCAGGAAACAAGACAAAAACGTATTGCAGTAATAATACGGTTTTGCCATGAAAATATAAAGTCCAAAAGTACATGGCAATAAGCAAAGTACAGGAACAACTTATAAACAACCACCATATAAAGATGAAAAAAACAGTTTTTATGTTCATGGCCTTTATGGCATTTGCCAATGGCCAGATCAACAAAAAAGACAATAAAACGGCCATTCTTATTTCAAATATCAATATTATCGATGTAGCGACCGGAAACATTGCACAAGGGCGACACCTGCTCATCGACCATGGGAAAATAATCCGTATCTCAGAAAATAGTCCCCCTATAACAGAATATAAACAAACCCTTGATGGCACCGGAAAATACGCTATCCCCGGATTGGCCGAAATGCACGCGCATATTCCGCCACCATCGGCGGGTGACCAACGTATCGAAGAAACACTTTTTCTATACCTTTCCAATGGAGTAACAACCATAAGGGGAATGTTGGGAGACCCTTCTCATTTGATATTGCGCGATAAAGCCAAATCCGGCGAAATACTAAGTCCACGGATTTCCACCTCCAGCCCTTCCCTAAACGGCAATTCCGTGACCACGTCCGAAGAGGCCATCACTAAAGTTACGACCTACCAAAAAGAAGGATACGATTTTTTAAAAATCCATCCGGGCGTTAAACGGGAGGTTTTTGACCAAGTGGTAAAAACCGCCAGTGAGGTTGGCCTCACCTTTGCCGGGCACGTCCCAGTAGATGTGGGCATCCGTCATGCGATGGAAAGTGGCTATACTTCCATAGACCATGTGGACGGTTTTTTGGAAGGATTGGTTCCAACTGATGCAAAGGTAGCCCCGGAAGCCAATGGATTTTTTGGGTATAACTTTACCCACTTAGCGGCCATAGACCAAATTGATGAATTGGTTCAATTGGCAAAAAAGAATAACGTCTGGATAGTTCCAACCCAAAGTCTGTTCGAACGTTGGTTTGCGCCCATAAGTGCCGAAGAATTGCTAAGGCAACCCGAAATGAAATATATGCCCGCTTCTATCCTTGAAGATTGGAAAAAGCGTAAAAATGCCTCGATAGACCCCACTACCGGATTTAGCGCCGCACAGTGGGATACCTTTATTTCTATACGAAGGCAATTGATAAAAGCCTTACAAGACAACGGACACGGTATGTTGCTGGGTTCCGATGCGCCCCAACTATTTAATGTGCCCGGATTCTCTATACACCATGAAATTGAAGCCATGGCCAAAGCAGGGATGGCACCACTAGAGATCATTCAATCAGGTACCCTAAATCCGGCATTATTTTTTGGAATGGAAAATACTTTTGGAAACCTAAAAGAAGGTTTGGATGCCGATATCGTTGTGTTGGATGCCAATCCTTTAAAGGACCTAAAAGCCTTGAAGCAAATTAACGGAGTATTTGTTCGGGGAAGATGGCTATCCAAAGAAGCCATAGCCATCAAACTGGAGGAAATAGCAAAGAATGCGCAAAACAAGTAGGCCTTAAAAGAAATATCCTTTGTTTTGGTTTAAGATTGACTCATTTTTACGACCAAATTCAAAGCGATGTTACATTTTGGTTGGCTAAAACTTTATAATTATAATCACACAAACCTATTGGAATGAGTTTAGAAAAAGTAACCTTTACCAACAAAACGGGGGATACCCTGGTAGGTCGTTTGGAACTTCCTTCTAATCAGGAACCCCATAATTTTGCCCTGTTTGCCCATTGTTTTACGTGTAACAAGAATTTATCCGCGGTTAAAAATATCAGTAGAGGACTTACCGCCAAGGGATTTGGTGTTCTCCGTTTCGATTTTACCGGACTGGGCGAAAGCGAGGGCGATTTTGAAAATACTAATTTTTCGGGCAACGTATCCGATTTAATTGCTGCGGCAGCTTTTTTAGAAGACCAATATAAGGCACCAACCTTGCTTATTGGCCATTCCCTAGGCGGTGCAGCTACGATTTATGCCGCAGACGCTATAGCCTCCGTAAAGGCTGTGGCAACGGTTGGGGCACCCTCCAATCCAGCCCATGTGGAGCATCTTTTTAAAAGCAACTTACAAGAAATAGAAGCCAATGGCAAAGCCGTGGTAAACCTAAGTGGCAGGGATTTCACCATTAAAAAACAATTTATAGAGGATTTACGGACAAAATCAATGCTGCAAACCATGGCCCAGCTTAGAAAACCATTACTTATTATGCACTCGCCTCAGGACACCACTGTGGGGATTAAAAATGCGGAGGAAATTTACAGGGCTGCCCACCATCCCAAAAGTTTTGTATCCTTGGATGGTGCGGACCATTTATTGATGAACAAAAACGACTCGGAATACGTAGGTACCGTCATTTCCGGATGGGCCGTAAGGTACATGGAAATCCCTGAAGCACCCGTATTAAAAAGCAAACACCAAATAGTGGCCAGTCTGGATAGCGATGCCGGTTTTAGTACCACAATGAAAATAGGGAATCATAATTTTATGGCAGACGAACCAGTGGAAGCCGGTGGAACAGATTATGGGCCATCGCCCTATGAATTGGTATCTGCCGGATTAGCAGCCTGCACAGCAATGACGATACAGCTATACGCCAAACGAAAAAAATGGCCTGTAGATCGTGTAGAGGTGCACATCTCCCATGAAAAATCCTACGGCAAGGATTGTGAGGATTGTGAAGCAACTACCTCCAAAATAGACACCTTTACCCGAGACATTACCTTAAAAGGAAATTTAGATACGCAACAACGGGAACGTATTTTGGAGATCGCCAACAAATGTCCGGTGCACCGGACATTGCACAGCGAAACCAGAATTAGTACCACACTGAAAAACGAAAAAGAATAACGGTATTCGCTAAAGGGATAATGAAATTGATAACTCGGATAAAATCTATTCCTAAATTGATTGACTTCCCTTAAAATATTGCGTATCTTTATTAAAGATTTGATAAACATCATAAATTATGAAAGTTGTAAAATTTTTATCCTTAGGATTACTTATCAGTATTTCCTACCAATGTAAAGAAGTAAAAAAAGAGGTAGATGCTACCCAAAAAGAGGTAAAGGCAGTTGTTGAGGAAGCTAAACCCAAAACACTAAAAGTAACGCTTGAACCTAAAAGTGACACGAACGTTAGTGGTGAGATAACCTTTAGTGAAATCAGTGGCAGTGTGCATATGGTGGCAACGATTACCGGATTAACACCAGGCGAGCATGCCATCCATATTCATGAAAAAGCAGACTGCTCATCGGCAGATGGAAAATCTACCGGAGGTCATTGGAATCCAACCTTTAGCGCACATGGCAAATGGGGCGCTCCAGAAGGCTATCATAAAGGGGACATAGGAAATTTTACCGAAGATGCGAACGGTAATGGAAAAGTGGAATTTACAACCGACGAATGGTGCATTGGTTGTGGGGAAAATTCCAAAGATATCACTGGCAAAGGGGTTATTGTACACCAAGGGGCCGACGACTTTGTAACCCAACCTACCGGAGATGCCGGCGGGCGAGTGAGTTGTGCCGGACTTATTTTATAATTCCTTATACAGCACATTAAAAAAGTTGCTTTAGGGCAACTTTTTTTATGGTTTTGCGTCACGGTTTTTACGACGGTTTACATGTATTCTATGTTTTTCAATAGTCCTGGATTCATTGAGCTCCGTACCCATAAAATCAGACCTAAAAGCATTAAAAAATGGTAGCCCTCTGCCATATCCAAAAAGGAAGTAGCAGAAAATACGTAGGCTCGCCGTTAACCGCATTCCCAAATATCCTAAGAGGTGCAACAAAGAAATAGGAAACGCTAAAAACCCAAGGTGATCATCAGATGAATACCCTGAAAAGCCTGCGATTGAGCCGCTTTTCACTTTTGGCATCGTAGAATATCGGAAGGATAATTGCTTCAAATAAGCCCCACTTTTCCCAAGTCGTGCTAAAGTTTCGCTATAACCTGTTATCCCATGCGGATATGAACGACTTATCATAAATTACAGCGTTTTATCCTATGAGATTCTCCAGCAAACGAAAGTACACTATTATCGGGATCATCAGCTTTATAGCCTTGGTTACTTTTTATCTCCTGTCCACGGTGACCATTCACTATACCTCAGATACGGCATCAGAATCCACTGAAACAAACCTAAATGCCCTTTCCGAAAGTTTGCTCCATAATATCAAAGATGGAAGAAGTACCACTACCTTACAAGAACAATTAGAACACATTTCCTTAGAAACCTTGGTAAATGGATTGGAGTCCGACGAGCAGAAATTTGCCTTTTGGGTTAATCTATACAATGCCTATATCCAAATCCTATTGTCCGAACATCCGGAACTTTACAACGATATAAATGCTTTTTTTAAGGCCGATCAGATCCCAATTGCCGGTCGCCACATCTCATTTGCCCTTATAGAGCATGGTATTCTTAGAAAGTCGCAATGGGAACTGGGCGGTGGCTATATCCATAAATGGTTCACCAGCGATTTTGAGCGCAAACTACGGGTTTATGAACAGGATTACCGTATCCATTTTGCGCTGAATTGCGGTGCCAAGGACTGTCCGCCTGTGGCCGTTTACGAACCCGGACGCTTAGACCTCCAATTTGCCAAAGGAACCAAACTTTTCTTGACACGCTTTACAACCCTTAAAAAAGAAAACAAAATAGTGGAAGTAACGGCTTTGTTCAGTTGGTTTCGGGGCGATTTTGGTGGGAAAAAAGGAACCTTAAAAATCCTTGAAGAACTTAAAATCATTGCACCCGATACGGCCGATGGGCTTTCCTTTAAAAATTATGATTGGACTTTGGAGTTAAATAACTTTATAGACCTCTAAACAGCCGCAATAAAATGTTTTGTGTGGTTCCCCATATTTTAAATTAACTTTGATTTCGAAAAACAGTAACCATGAACCCTTCATCTGCCGGCTGGATAGATAAGTTTGGATCACTTATAAAAGAATGCCCCTATACCAATGCACAGTTTTCAGGGCTGTACAAGGATCTAAAAAAGTGGGGGTTTGTGTATGGCATAAATGTGCAAATTCCAGATTTTATTGTTTTTGAACACACACTGACAGAGGATGAAAAAGCCAAAATAAACCTACTCACCGCACTGTATCTTACCTATCATCTTACACATCCGCAAAAGGACTTCCATACCTTTTTAGATTGTATTTTTAGTTTTTATCAATCCTTAGAAGTGGGGAAAACCTCGTTTTTCGACAAATTACTTACCGGAAAAAAAACGTCGTCCCAACTGGAAAAACTGATCGACTCCAGAATTTATCTGGAAGATAATGTCATCAGCAGAAATTTTAACAGTGTCATCACCAATTCGCTTTTGCTCATCGACGTACTTACTTTTAAGCACTATTTGGAAGGAGGATCTGCCCTGAAAATGCATGCACAGGATCTGGAATATGTAACGATCAATATTACCTACCATGCACTTAATTCCAAAGAAAAGAACAAAAATGATGAGCGCCTAGCCCAACTTTTTGCCGCTTCGCTGACCTATATTGAGAGTGAAAGTCAACATTTTGATGGTTCTTACAGGGAACGTATGATCAATAAATTCGCGGTAAGTGAAAACCAATATTTTTTGGATGTGGCCTGTTTGACCGTTTGGGAAGACCATTCTTTGGATTACAAAGAGTCCGAATTTATCTTCGGGATTGGAAAGGATTTAGGATTTGATTTGGAAACCATTGTGCAGGCTTTGGATGATGTAACGCTTTTTTTTAAGGCTAATTCTGCCCAAATTCCCTTTTTAAAGGAAGCTAATTTGGCGGTACAGTTCTACGATAGTATGTCCAAAATTGTAAATAAACTGATCCTTAGAAACAGTAAACGATTGCAAAAAGAACTCTCGGAAAGTAAGGAATTGGTAACCCTTTTGTCCAAATCAACCGTACGTGATTTAAGTCCGGAGGAAAAGAAAAAAGTACAAAATCAGTTGTTGGATATCTTTAAGAGCATTCCATCCCTTGCCATTTTTATGTTGCCCGGAGGTGCGGTACTTCTTCCTATTTTTATTAAATTGATCCCGAAATTACTACCTTCCTCTTTTGACGAAAATAGGGTCTAAAACTGCATTAAAACATCCAAAAATCAACTATAAGGAAAAACTATAGTACTAATTTTTTAATAAGTAAAGTTATAATAATCAGCTTTTTACGTATAATTATTGTAACCAACACTTAAAATCATTTACGCGCTCCCTGCTTACGATGATTTCTTGCTCCTGAAAGCGTTTTAACTTTATTTGAAGTCTGGAATTGGTATACGAAATGATGTCATTGATATGGTTGATGTTTACATAAAATTTACGACTTATCCTAAAGAAAGACCTTGGCTCCAACTCATTTTCCAAATTTTCCAGCGTGGTATCCAACAAATAATTTCTACCATCGGAGGTCGCTGCATAGGTGCCTTTGTGCTCACTATAAAAACACTCAATATCTTCGGCATTGATGATTTTAAGGTGCTGCCCTACCCGGACTGTAAAACGCTTTTTATATTCCCGATCCAAGGGGTTGACCAATAGTTTTCGGATATCGTCAAAATTGATTTGCACAGACTGGGCGACCGGCTTAAATTCCCGATATTTTTTCACGGCTTTTTCAAGCTCTTCTTCATCTATCGGCTTTAATAAATAATCGATGCTGTTTAATTTAAACGCTTGTAATGCATACTCATCAAAAGCCGTTGTAAAAATAATGGCGCTCTTAATTTCAACTTGATCAAAAATTTCAAAAGAGAGGCCATCTGATAACTGAATGTCTAAAAAAATTAAATCGGGATGCGGATTGCTCCGAAACCAGGAAGCTGCTTCTGCCACAGAGTGGAGCATGGTATTCACTTTTACCTCTAGTTTCTCCAACATGCGATTTAATCTTCTGGCAGCAGGTGCTTCGTCTTCTATTATAATTACATTCATTTTTGGTTGGTTATTTAATCCCTTTTTTTTTTCCATTGTTTATTTTGACGTTGTTTATCCTTGTCTATAAATTCCTTCATCTTCTTTTCCTCCCAGTCCCTTCCGAAAAAAACTGAAACCCAAATACACTAATGGCATGTGCTAAAAGCCCTATGCCCCAAAAAATAGCGGTGTAGAAATTTTCTATTTTGAAATAGGTCTCCCCAAATTGGAGGTTTCGGCAATTTAAAATAATTAGAAAAACATTTACCGCAACATAAACCAGAAAATGCACATAGAACCCTTTAAGTTTCTTTACACGTCTTTTGGCAAAATAATACCGATCTTCATTATACTGTTCCGTATCCATATGCTTTAATTGAATTTGTTCTTTAAATCATTTTCTTCTTCCAAGTACTTTTTCATTTGCCTTTCTTCCCATTGTTTTCCAAAAAATAAATTCTTTCCAAAAACCCCCAACCCATGAAAAAACAATCCAATTCCCCAAAACAAAGGAGTTGCAAAAAGTCCAAAGTCCCATATACTTTCGCCTTCTTTAATTTTTGCGGCACCAATTAAAATGATCAGAAAAAGATTTACGATAAGGTAGCTCACCAAATGCCAGTAAAACCCTTTTATATCTTCCAGTCTTTTTCTTGCCCTGAGATAGGCCTCTTCTTCGCTATAGTTTTCCATTGTGATATGCTTTAGCATCTTTGTCCATTATTTCTTTTATCTTCTTTTCTTCCCAGTCTTTTCCGAGGATTTTATCCTGACCAAATACAGTCAGAGCATGAATGGAAATTCCCAAACCCCAGCCTCCAACGGAAAACCAAAACCACTTGAATTCCCAACTCGTTTTATAGTTGATAAAAATAATAACCGGAATCACAATGATATAGGCAGCCAGATTCCAATAGAACCCTTTAATTTCTTCAACTCTTTTCTTCGCCCTGTTATAGGCCTCGATGTCATATCTGTTTTCCATGGTGTATTGGCTTTCTATTAATACCATTTTGTTTTATTCTTTTCTTCTTCCATAAACTGCCGCAGCTTCTTCTCTTCCCATGAAAATCCCGGTCCATAGACTTTAAAAGCATGAAATGCGAGTCCGATTCCCCAACCTATGGCCGGAAACCAAAACCATTTAAACTCCCAAAAAGTGCGGTAATTTATAAAAGCCAGGAATGGAATAACAACAATATAAGATGCCATACTGGAATAGAACTCTTTTAGTTCCTCTACTTTTTTTCGTGCACGGATATAGCTATCCCCTGCGGTCTGTGTTTTCATAATAGGTAATGTTTTAGTTAATAAAGGCAATTGTACTCTAAAATGTGATGCTGTTTTGTCTATAACCACTTCTCTGGTCGATAAAATCTGGTAGCGTTGCTGAATGTTTCGCAATCCCACACCGGTACTTTTACTTAAGGTTTCCCGGGTTTGAAGATTATTTTCTACCACCAGATTTCCATTGGATTCATAAATTTTTATGTGCAAAGGGTGCTCCGGATTTACTCGATTATGTTTTACGGTATTTTCCAACAAAAGCTGCAATGATAAAGGTACCAACTTGGCTTCCGGGTTTGACGCTTTTTCTGGAATCTCAAAAATGATACTGTTTTCAAAGCGCATTTTTAATAGGGTTACATATGTTCTTGCAAAATCCAATTCCTCATCTACCGTAACCAAATCCTTGTTTTTTTGCTCCAACACGTAGCGATACACTTTTGATAAGGAGGTGGTGAATTTTTGGGCTAAATCCGGATTCTCTTCAATAAGGCTGGTCAATACATTAAGGCTATTAAAAAGAAAATGGGGATCCAGTTGGTTCTTTAAGGCATCGAACCGGGCGGTGGCCGAACCCGCCAGAAAGGTCTGCTCTTTAATCTTCTGTTTCTGCGTTTGCTGATGCGCATAATAGCTGTAAAATGCCAAGGTTGCCAGAAAAGCAACCATAAAGGCAATGAGATATTTGAGACCGTTTTCTTCCTGATAAAACGAAAATAATGCGTTATGACTCACTATAAATCGCATCAAAAAAACCATCGGAACAAAGATTAATCCATTGGCAATGCTTACAAACAACACTAAATATTTATTCGATGTTCCTTTTGAAAGCGAATTTTTAATCAATCCTAGGTTGTACTGATGCAGAAGGACAAATGCAACCCCCAAAACGGCAAATTTCCATACTTCATTGATGAGTACCCTATCAAATACGATAACTTCATTGGAAAACGCAAAGCGAAAAACCTTGACGATCGCATAAAAACCGATACCGAACAGTACCCCATTGATGCTATTCTGTCTGGTTAATTGTCTTATAATGGCCCTCATAGTACCGAATATTGAGATTAATGTTTGCTTAAACAATGATAACGCCTACCCTATTCTAACAAATATAAGCGATTGGTAGGCTATTCTTGTTGGGGCTACCAATGCCATCCTTTTGAAACGCATGTGTCATTCATGTTCATGGCTATTTTTTTATGGGGTTTGATGGTACAAATATGCGCTGCCCACAAGGCAATAACAAAAAAGAAAGACCGAGTTGTGGTATTTGGGCGACGGATTGCCGAAAATAGAATTAATTTTGCAGCTATGGTACGTAATATCCAGCTTAGAATTAATTTAGAGGAAGAAGCTCAGGAAGGCGTTCTAAAGCGCAAAGCCGCTGAGCGCTTGAGTCTTCCTGAAGAGGCTATAATCACAAAAGTGATACGGAAATCCATCGATGCCAGAAAAGCGACCATTTATTTCAACTATAAATTAGCTGTTTTTATAAATGAAAAACCTACCGATACCCCGGAATATTTGTTCGATTACAAAGATGTTTCAAAAGCCAAACCTGTCCACATCATTGGCTTTGGACCGGCCGGTATGTGGGCGGCGTTGCGTTGTTTGGAACTGGGCTACAAACCTATTGTTTTGGAAAGGGGAAAAAATGTCCAGGACCGCAGAAGGGATTTAAAGGCTATTAACCAAGAACATATTGTGAATGAAGATTCTAACTATTGCTTCGGCGAAGGCGGTGCAGGAACCTATTCGGATGGTAAGCTGTACACCCGAAGTCTTAAAAGAGGCGATGTGCGCAAGATTTTTGAAAGTCTGGTGCATCACGGAGCTACGGCGCAAATTCTTGTGGATGCCCATCCGCACATTGGCACCAATAAATTGCCTAAAATAGTGCAGCATATTCGGGAAACCATTCTAAAACATGGTGGGGAAATCCATTTTGAAACTCGGGTGGCCGACTTCAAAATAAAAGACAACCAACTTATTTCCCTTCAGCTTTTAAATGGTACGGAAATTCCCGTAAAGCGTGTTATCCTCGCAACAGGTCATTCCGCACGTGATATTTTTTACTTGCTTGAGGATAAAAAAATTGCGTTGCAAGCGAAGTCTTTTGCTATGGGCGTTCGGGTAGAGCATCCACAACATATCATAGATGCCATTCAGTACCATTGCCAGGGGCAGCGAAATGAATTGCTTCCTGCAGCAGCCTACAGTCTGGTTGCGCAAGTAAATGGCCGCGGTGTTTATTCCTTTTGCATGTGCCCGGGTGGCTTTATTGTTCCGGCAGCCACCGCTCCGGGAGAAGTCGTCGTCAATGGAATGTCGCCTTCCAAACGCAACAACCTTTTTGCCAATTCCGGGATTGTTGTAGAAATTAATGTGGAAGAGGATCTTCCCAAATATGAGAAATTTGGGGCATTAAAGGGATTGGAGTATCAAAAAGATTTAGAGCGATTGGCATTTACTTCCGGCGGCAGAAGTCAGACCGCGCCTGCGCAGCGCTTAACGGATTTTGTTGAGGGTAAACTATCTGCAGATTTAAATCCATCTTCCTATCAACCCGGATTGCTTTCGGCTCCTTTACATTCCCTGCTGCCGAAATTAATAGGTGGTAAGCTTCGCAATGGCTTTAAAGGTTTTGGTGAAAAAATGAGAGGCTACTACACGTCAGAAGCAAACATTGTTGGGGTAGAATCCCGCACTTCTTCGCCTGTGACCATTCCCCGAAACGAAAGCTTAGAGCATCCACAAATCAAAGGGCTGTTTCCTTGTGGCGAAGGCGGGGGCTACGCAGGTGGCATTGTTTCAGCAGCCATGGACGGAGAGCGTTGTGCCGAGGCGGCCGTTAGGGGTCTTTAGGGCATTTTCTGAAAAGAAGATATTATCCAAACAATTGGAGTACCTTTGCGCCTTATAAA
The DNA here is from genome assembly GCA_041749595.1 of Flavobacteriaceae bacterium. Lineage (GTDB taxonomy): Bacteria > Bacteroidota > Bacteroidia > Flavobacteriales > Flavobacteriaceae > Aurantibrevibacter. The sequence continues at coordinate 13,029 of JBGTBA010000057.1, forward strand.
AAATTATAGACCTCACCCGGAACTGCTCAAAATAGCAGTTCCGACCTCTCCAAAGGAGAGGTGAATAGGAAACCCCGACCTAAGGGCCGGAGAATACATAGATTTAAATACATGACATTCAAAGAATTAGGTATTATAGAACCCATATTAAAAGCCTTATTGGCTGAAGGATATATCAACCCCACACCTATACAGGAACAATCCATACCCATTTTACTCCGAAGAAAAGATCTTTTGGGCTGTGCACAAACAGGTACCGGAAAAACGGCAGCCTTTGCCATTCCCATTTTACAACATCTTTATTTGGATACGGAACGGAACAAGGGACAACACCATATTAAAGCGTTGGTCATTACCCCAACCCGGGAATTGGCCATACAGATCGCCGATAGTTTTACCGTTTACGGTGCCAACACCGGAATTAAAAATACCGTCATTTTTGGCGGAGTAAAGCAAGGAAATCAAGTAATGGCCCTGCGCAAAGGGATCGATATCCTTATTGCCACACCGGGCCGTCTACTGGATTTGATGAATCAGGGCATTATCTCCCTAAGACATATAGAATATGCCGTTTTGGATGAGGCGGATCAAATGTTGGACATGGGGTTTATTCACGACATTAAAAAAATAATAGCCAAGCTGCCCCAAAAGAGGCAATCTCTTTTCTTTTCGGCCACCATGCCAAAGGATATTGTGGAACTTTCCCGAAAAATTCTGGGCGATTTTGAACAGGTTACCGTAAGACCGGAACAAGCTACTGCCGAAAAAGTGGAACAGGGACTCTATATGGTAAGCAAAAAGAACAAACCTAAATTGCTGGTACACCTAATTAATGAACGCCCTGCCGATTCTGTACTTGTTTTTTCGCGCACCAAACACGGAGCCAATAAAATCGTAAAGGTATTGGACAAAGCCGGTATAAAATCTGCCGCCATACATGGGAACAAGTCCCAAGTGGCACGGCAGAAAGCCCTGGGCGATTTTAAGGATGGAAAGTCCAAGGTGCTCATAGCTACCGATATTGCCGCCAGAGGCATAGATGTAGAAGATCTTTCATTGGTCATCAACTATGATCTCCCCAATGTACCCGAGACCTATGTGCACCGCATAGGCCGTACAGGAAGGGCAAAGGCCAGCGGCATCGCCGTTTCCTTTTGCGATGTGGAAGAACGGCCCTATCTGCGGGATATCGAAAAACTGATCAGACAACCGATCCCCCGAATGCCGGAACATCAGTTTGTGGATGATGGATCGGAAGATGTGGAAGAAGAACGCCCACAAAGGCCAACCCAAACACCACGGCCAAAGACGGCCAACCAAAGAACCGGAGGAGGTCCTACATCACGAAGCAAGCCTAAAGGAAATTGGTATAATAGCAGAAAGAGGCGATAAAAAATTATCAATCTTACTAGGAAATAGAAAGGATTAATACGGAACTCGTTTAAATGGTCTGAAGACGGCTCATCAACAATTCTTTATAGGACTTTCCAAAAGGGATTACTTTTCGGTTGATCTCTAAATGACTTTCGCCCACAGCATCCAATTTGGAAATATTGACGATATAAGAACGGTGGATCCTAAGAAAGTGGACTTGGTTTAGCCTTTCCTCAATGGTTTTTAGGGTTACGGTAAGTACATAGTGGTTTGCGGATGTTACGATATTACAATAATTTCGATCGGCCTCTATATAGAGGATATCATTCAGCAACAAGCGGGTCATCTTTCCATTGTGCCTCACAAAAATACGATCTTCCAGAATTTCAATGGGCTCTGTGCATTTTTCCAATGTGCCTTCCTTTTCCTTCAACTGTACCACCACAAGGGCAATGGTCCGTTGCAATTGCACGGCATTCAAGGGTTTGGAAATAAAGGCATAGGGATGGGTGGTTTTTGCCCTCCCAAATGTGGCCTCATCCGTATTGGCCGTAAGGTATATAATGGGCACATCATTGTTTTTTTGAATTGCGGCAGCAGTGGCTATGCCATCCAATTTTCCTCGAAGATTAACGTCCATTAACAGTATATCGGGGGTGTTTTCCTTGGCATGTACTACAGCTTCCTCTCCCCTTGTTTCTATCCCTGTTACTTCGTATCCCAATCTGGTGAGCTGCAACGATATATTGGCCGCAATGACCATATCATCCTCCACCACCAAAATCCGGATCTTCTCTGCTGTTATCATGCTGCTTTATGGTATTGAAATTCAAAATTTACGATGGTTCCCTTATCTATTAAAAGTTCCATTTTTCCATCCAATTGTTGGATCAGGAGCGCAATAAGCTGTGTGCCGAAGCCCGTTCCCCGGGTTTTTCTCATTTCCGATTTTCCAATGCCATCATCGGCCACCCACAGCCGTAATTGAGTATCTTCCCTCTTTAAACCTATTCGGATTGTACCTTCCTTTTTATAGGGAAACGCATATTTCAAGGCGTTGGTCAGTAGCTCATTTACAATAAGGCCAATAGGCACCGCCGTATCCACATCCAACGTAACAGGCTCCATTTCTAACAGCACTTTTACCTGATCCTCGGCTCCAAAAACGGCAACAATATAACTGGCGAGATTCTCAAAATAGTCTTTCATTTCTATGGATGACAAACTTTTCTCCTGATATAGTTTTTGATGTATCATGCTCATACTGTGTATCCTGTCCCTACTTTTCTGCATGGCATCCGCTATTTTGGGATCATCCAAATGTGCAGATTGCAATGCCAATAGACTGGACACTATTTCCAGGTTGTTCTTTACCCGGTGATGTATTTCCTTTAAGAGAAATTCCTTTTCCTCATTTTGTCGTTCAAGCTGTTTGTTTTTCTTCCTGTTATTCTGTATTGTTTTGTACAAAAACACCAAAAACAGGAACAATAAACCGGTAATTATGATCAGCAAAACCTGTACGGTCGCCTGTTTTTTCAATTTTAACTCCTGTAGCTGTATGGTGCTTTCCTTTTGTGCCACACCAAGTTCGGTCTGCAAAAGCGAGATCCTCTGGTCCGCCTCTACCGTAAAAATCACTTTTTTTAGTTTATCGTACTCTGCAAAGGCTTCGTAAGCTTGCATATACTGGTGGTTTCCTGCCAATGCCTTCCCCAACTGCTCATAGGCCTGGCTAAGATAAAATGCGTCCCCAAAATCTTCGGTGGCCACTTCAATGCATTTTTGGAGGCTTTCCACGGCCATAGCATAATTTGCCCGTTTATTCTGCATTTTTCCCATGGAAAGCCAGGAACGCATCAACATAAAATCGTTTTGGAGCAATTCGGCATAAGCAATTGTCTTTTCCCCCGCCGTTTCCGCCTTATCATATTCTTCCAGATCCGTATATAGGTCCACCAAAGAAATATAGACATCGCTTAGGTTGTTATAAAAACCGTAGCGCTCTCCCAACACGGCGGCATGCTCGTAATAATGCTGCGCCTTTTCATAGTCCTTTAATGCAAGGTAATTGTTGCCCACCACATAAAGGGTAAAATCGTAATCCAGATCGCTCATCCCCCTTTCCTCGAAGATGTCAATCGATTTAAGTCCGTACTCAAGGCCCTTTTCATATTTGGATTGTTTCCAGAGCAGATTGCTCAAATCGCTATAGGCCAATGCTATGGCTTTTGTGTCATTACGTTTTTCACCCAGCTTAAGGGAGATCATTGCCTCGTCCGCTGCCCTATCCAATTGCCCTTTTCGCTCATAGACGTATCCCAATTGTGTATGGAGAAAGGGCAAATCGCTTTCCTTCACTTTATTTTTGGCCAGTTCCAGTACGGTACATGCGCTATCCAATTTTTCCATGCGCAACAGTACGGCCCCCTGCGTTATTTGGAAGCGCCCTTCCCATAAGATGTCCTTTTTTTGTGCCGCGGACCGTAATCCCCTTTTGGTAAAATCCATGGAAGTGGTAAGGTTTCTGGTATGCCAGTAATAGGCCAGATCGTTAAGGATGCAGAAACGCAAAGTGTCATTGCCCACTTTTCCCAAAGCATCCTCTAAAATACTGAGATAGGAAACCCCAAAGTTATCCGTGTCCACGAACACTCTTTTGTAGGGCTTTTCTTTGGTGTTGTCAAAAATTTGGCCGAAACAGATACTGCAAGAAAATGCAAGAAAAAAACCGATACGTACACAAAGTCTTTTCATTTCCCAGCTGTTCCTTATCTGCGAAATAGGGCATAGGTAAATGTACATTAATTTTTTAACATTTCCTTGGTAAATAATAGGATGCTTTCGGACAGTAAAAGGACCGTTTCGTCCGAATACCGTTTTTTTGGTGGATAAAATTAATTCCCTTAGCATAGTGTTAACAAACATAATGTTATATAGCAACCAAAATAACCAGATCATGGATACCAATGAAAATCAAATTAACCCTTCGAAAATAATGCAAATTGGAATGGGGTTTTGGGCGTCAAAAACGTTGCTCACAGCTGTTAACATGGCACTGTTTACGCATCTCGCCCAAGGATCATTGTCAGGTTGGGACATTCAAAATAAATTAGGGCTAAATAAAAGATCACTATTCGATTTCCTCGACACTTTAGTGGCCTTGGGATTTTTGCACCGTACAGGATTAAAAGAGGATGCCGTGTACAGTAATTCGGACGATTCGGACATGTTTTTAGACAAAAACAAACCAAGCTACATAGGTGGCATATTGGAAATGGCGAACAACAGGTTATATCCTTTTTGGAATGACTTGGAAGAAGGTCTAAAAACAGGAAAACCGCAAAATGAATTAAAAAATGGCGATAAGCCGCTGTTTGAAGCTATTTATGCCGATGAAAATACGCTTAGGGAATTCATACACGGTATGGGAGGGGTTCAGGCCGGAAATTTTATAAAACTCGCCCATGATTTTGACTTTTCGAAGTATAACACGCATTGCGATATTGGTGGGTCAGGTGCGAATCTTTCTATACAGATTGCGAAAAATAATGGCCATATGAAGTGTGTTTCGTTTGATCTCCCTCCAGTAGGCCCAATTGCAAAGGAAAATGTAGAGCGTTTTGGATTAAGTGATAGAATAGAGGTTAGATCGGGCGATTTTTTTGTAAATGGACTGCCACACGCGGATGTCATCACAATGGGAAATATCCTTCACGATTGGGGTTTGGACGGTAAATTGTCATTAATAAAAAAAGCTCATGATGCCTTACCTAAGGGAGGAGCATTCATTGTTATCGAAAATATTATTGATGATGAAAGAAATAAGAATGCTTTTGGTTTAATGATGTCATTAAATATGGCAATAGAAACAGTTGAAGGTTTTGATTTTACAGCATCGGATTTTAACAAATGGGCAAAAGAAGCAGGGTTTAGCCAAACAATGGTTATGCCTTTAGTTGGCCCATCAAGTGCTGTAGTTGCCATTAAATAGAAACTTTAGCCAATAACGGCTATAACCAAAATCCTCATCTAAAGAAAATGCCTAAGAGATGTACGCCAACAAAACCACCATCTTATTGCCTGTAGTCTTTTTTTTGATGGATGCCAGTTGTGGGACCCAGCAGGAGAAGGAAAACATCAGGATGGCCCATTATAAGGACTTTATTGAGGATATCTGGAACCACCGGAACATGGAGACGTTACGCGCCCTATCCACCAAGGATTATGTACGATACTTAAATGGGACAAAAGTTGCGGGAAACCAGAAAGAAACGGAATCTACCTTGACTATGTTCTTTGTCGGTTTTCCCGATACGGAAATAACATTAGACCGGTTGACACTAAAAGAAGACCAACTATTTGTGCATTGGAACCTTTCCGGGACCAATACCGGACAATTTGCCAAGGTGCCGCCCACGGGAAAAAAAATAAACGTAAGTGGCTATGCTGCCATACAATTCAATAGGGAAGGAAAAATGGTTCAAGAGGAGGTATTTTATAACGAATTGGATCTATTACGGCAGTTGGGCTATAGCTTGGTGCCCCCGAATATGGAATGAACACACGTATAACAAATAACAACTAATACTAACTTAAATTTTAAACACATGCAAACACTAAAAGCCACAATGCTATTGGCCATTACCCTGTGGGTAATGCCAATGATTTCAAATGCACAAAACGACAGCGGCAAGATTTTAAACATTACCGAATTTACCTTGCTGCCCGGGCATGAAACACAGTTTATTGAAGGTGTAAAACTATGGAAATCATGCTATTTGGAGAATAACGGAACAGACAACTTTAATGTTTGGAAACGCTTTCAGGGCGAAGGAGTCGTTTATGCCGTGACCGGATTTGTTGCCAACTGGGCCGAAATGGACAAAGAGGACGCTGCCGGAAAAGCCTGTCGCATTACCGCCATACGCATGATTATGCCCCATGTGGAAAAAACAAACTATAGCACTGCCAGATCGATGCCCGAATATAGCAGGGAACCTCTTGAGGGCACCAAATTGTTCTGGGTTTACTTTTTCCGGGTCAACAACTCCACTTTGTTCAACGAAGTGGTAAAGGAAATTACCAGTACAATGAAACAAAAGGAGGGAATGCCCCGTGGGCACTGGTACGCCTATTTGGGTGCGGGTCCGGACGCACCCCATTACATGGTTTCTATTCCTTACAAAGACTTTCCCGATCTTGATGTAACAAGGGATGGAGTGTGGAAAGCGTACGAGTCCGTACACGGCAAGAAAAAAACAGATGATCTCAGGGCCAAATGGCGGTCCTGTATTGAAAACAGCTGGGACTACCTCTACACCCTAAACGAGGAAATGAGCAACTAATTTCTTTAATCGGTCGTGTACCCATCGATAAAAAGAATAAAACTATCCAAAACAGGGCAATACCAAGTAACCAACCAAAACCTGCAAGGGATAAAAAACCCTTGCAGGTTTAAACAAAAACGAACATGAAATGCCCATTAACAATTTGTAACCTAACCGATATTATTAACAGGACATTACTCCCGATAGCTATCGGGATGACCATTAAAAAACAAATAAACCACTATGGATTGGAAATCCATAGTTTTCTTAAAGAATGAAATTCTTAATTAACATTACTCAAGTATCCAGTTGCCCTTCTCCGAGTTGGGTTTCCCCTTGTGGTGTTCCAGATATTCCTGTACCATTTCATCG
>JBGTBA010000058.1:0-13239 GCA_041749595.1 Flavobacteriaceae bacterium
GAGCCTATGTCCGTTTAACTTGACAGATCAAAGATAAAACCTTCACAAAAAACAGTGAAAAAACAATTGAAAATTTAGCAACCATTCTGTCCACTTGAAAAATTTGCATCAAAAAAAACAACCATTTTGTCTATTAGACCAATTTGTTGGAAGAGTTTTTTTAAAAGTAGATAGGTCAATGGAAAATGTACTTTCCAAACTATGTGTGTTTCATGCCCAATGCGGCACATTCCTTGAAGAATTCCAATAAGGTCATTACAACTGGTATCGCACGTTTAAACTCCCGTAATAATTTATACCGTTCCCCGGGTAGAAAAACCGGGGCTCGGCACCTCCAAATGCAGTTGTATTGATAAGGACCGATTGGGCATATTTGGTGTTGAATATATTGTTGATTCCAAAATCCATCCCAAGGGTTAAATTTCCCGAAAGTTGCTTTTTATACCCCATCCGTGCATTGAACACATTAAAAGCGTCACTATACAACGTATGGGCATCCAACAACGAAATTTTAGAGACATATTGATGTGTGGTGTTTATGTAAAAACCATTGTCCTGCAAAATGCGAATCCCCGAACTTAACCTATGTTTCGGCACCCCCGTAAGTGGGTTCCCCGAAAAGTCGTTTTCCCCATCCACAAAATCTACAAAAATGTGATCGCTAAAGGTGTAACTAAAAAAAGGAGAAACAACCCATTTTTTGCTTAGATCGATGCGATAATCTACATCTGCCTCAAACCCCCTGTGCCTTGTTTTGCCGGCGTTCTTTCCCACAAACTGATCGTCGCCCACGCGCTCGGCTACCAAAAGGTCGTTGATGTTCATCTGGTAAATTGCAGTTGTAATGTTCAGTTTAGTATCCATTAAAAAAAGATGGGCACCTGCTTCGTAATTGGTGCCCTTTTCCTGGGCAATATCGGGATTTATAACGCCGCCCGGGGTAAGGGTCTCTTCCAGACTGGGATTGGAAAATCCTCGGCTGATATTGGCGTATAGGGTATATGTTTCGGTTGGCGTAAAATTTAGCGTAAGGCTTGGCAATACAATGGCATCAAAGTTCCTTTGCGCACTACGGTTGTTGGCTCCTGAATTGAACAAATCCCTAAAATCGTAATGTGTTTTATTGATGCTGATCCCGGGCTGTACCAGTAATTTGTTGCCCAATGGAAAGGTAATCGATCCGAAAGCATTGAATTGCCGTCGAAATTCCTTGTTATCCGAAAACAAATCGCCCTGCAAGCTTCCGTTACCATTATTTTGTTGGTAAAGATTTTGAGATTCTTGCCAAGTGTATTCGTCTTTTACGAGTTCGGCCCCAAAACTGTATTTTGTTGAGGTGTTTAAAAGTTTAAAACTTCCGGAAAACCGTGTCCTGAAACCATAACCGTTCGTAAATTCATCTAAAATGCCAAAAGGTCTTGGCTCAAAATGATCTAAGTAACTATAAAAAATACTGGTAGTAGTTTCCAATTGTCCTCCAAATTTATGGTAGAAAGACAATCCCAATAGTGTAAAGTTATTGTCTTCAAAGCCTTTGGCTCCTTTCCAGGTAAATGCCGCTTGTCTGGGGTTTTCAGAAAAAGCGGTTTGGCCCAAGGAACTCGCAATATGTGCCTTGTAATCAATATGGTTTACCAAAAACCCGATTTTACTCTTTTCATTTATGGCATAGGTAGAAGTGATTAGCACTCCGTCTCTATCAAATTGGCTATTTTCGCGATAGCCTTTGGTTTCCAAATGGCCGTATTGCAAGGCCAATTCAAATTTCTCATCCCCATAACTAAAACTCATGACGTTTTTTAGGAGATTATAGGACCCCAAGGTAATATTGTTGGTAAAACTACTACCTAGGTTGCCTTCTTTTGAATTTAGGATGATGGCTCCGCCCAAGTTGGCTCCGAAAGCCGTTCCTTTAGGACCCTTTATTACCTCAATGTCATTGAGACTTTCAAGATCGTAGGCTTCTATGGTAGATGAACCCGTACCATTAGTTACGGGAATCTCATTGAAATAGAGCCGTAATTTATCCGTGCCGAACAAAGTCCGCGCCCCTACGCCCCTAATTGTAATCCTATTGGTGTTCAAGGCCCCCGATAAGATATAAACCCCTGAAATTTGATTAATGGAGGAGACGATATCCACAGGGCTATAGTTATCAAAAGTTTTCGGCCCTATGGTTTGGGAAGGCACTATACCTGTAGCGTTTTTACTGTTTAACGCATCCAAAATAATTACCTCATCCAATTGAGTAACACTGTCTTTTTTTACGTCCTGAGCCATCAATGGCCAAGCGAAACCAAAGAAAAATAAAACCACAAAAAGAACCCTCATGCACCTAATTTTTACCGCTAAAGTAAGTAATTAAACTGAAATTCAACAGAAAGTATGGCGCAGTATATCACACAGAGCCGTTCATCTTACGGAACGATTCTGCGCCTTAGACCTCCATAAACTTTCGGCATCTAATGATCCATTTTACACCAAATTCAAGTTTTACTTTTTACAAAGCAATGGGATCTAAAATTTATACCCAAGATTCGGCTACCTCACTTTTTAGTTAAGGGAAACATTCCTAATTTAGGGCAAAATTAAAAACGTGAAAATAGTTTCCTACAATGTCAACGGTATACGGGCTGCCCTGAGTAAAGGTTTTTTGGAATGGTTACAACAAGTGGAGCCGGATGTAATTTGCCTTCAGGAAATCAAGGCCAATGAAGATCAGCTAGATCTTTTCCTTTTTGAAGCTGCGGGTTATACGTTTACCTATTGGTACAGTGCCAAAAAAAAAGGCTATAGCGGGGTCGCTATTTTATGCAAACAAAAGCCCGATCATGTAGCCTTCGGTACGGGTATAGACTATATGGATTTTGAGGGAAGGAACCTTAGGGCCGATTTTGGCGATCTTTCTATTATGAGTCTTTATCTGCCATCGGGAACCAATATGGACCGATTGGATCATAAATTGCAATATATGGCCGATTTTCAGACCTATGTGAATACGCTAAAAAAGGAACGTCCCAATTTAATTATTTTGGGTGATTATAATATCTGTCACCAGGCCATAGATATCCATGACCCGGTGCGCAATGCCAATGTTTCCGGATTTTTGCCCGTTGAGCGCGATTGGATTGGTAATTTTATGGAAAGTGGATTTATAGACAGTTTCAGGCATTTCAACAAGGAACCCCATAATTATACCTGGTGGAGCTACCGCGCCAATTCCAGAAACAACAATAAAGGTTGGCGATTAGACTACGGGCTGGTGAGCGAGCCCCTTCGCGATCGGTTAAAACGTTCCGTTATCCTATTCGAAGCAAAACACAGTGATCATTGCCCCATTTTGGTAGAACTTGAAAAACAATTAGGATAAATGAAGTATACCTTATTACCCACAACGCAAATAGAAGTAAGTAAGATATGTTTGGGCACCATGACCTGGGGCAAGCAGAATACAGGGACTGAGGGTCACGAACAAATGGATTATGCCGTAGAACAAGGGGTTAATTTTTTTGATACCGCAGAACTCTATGCCGTTCCCGTAGAAAAGGAGACACAAGGGGCAACAGAAAGAATTATCGGGAGCTGGTTTAAAAAAACCGGGAAGCGGGACATGATTGTTTTAGCCTCCAAAATTGCGGGACCTGCACATATAAATCGCCATGAAATTCGAGATGATGGTTTTTCCAAAAAAGCCATTGAGGAAGCCCTACATGGTAGTTTAAAACGATTACGAACGGATTATATCGATCTATATCAATTGCATTGGCCCGATAGAAAAACCAATTGTTTTGGAAAAAGAGGGTTTGTTTATGATAAAAACGAACGATGGAAAGACCGTATCAATGAAATATTAAAGACTTTGGAAAGCCATATTAAGGCTGGTAAAATCCGCTATATCGGTCTATCCAATGACGTGCCTTGGAGCACTATGCGGTATTTAGAGGAAGCCAAATACCACAACCTTCCCCGAATTGTAGCGGTTCAAAATCCGTACAGTTTGTTGAACAGGACCTATGAAATTGGTTTGGCTGAAATTTCATTGCGGGAAAACGTGAGACTTTTACCCTATTCGCCCTTGGCTTTTGGCCGCCTTACTGAAAAATTCATTAAAAACGAAGGTGTAGAAAAGGCAAGAATCACCCTGTTTCCCAATATGGCGAGGTACAATGGAAAAAATGCGGTTGCGGCCACCGAAAAGTATTACGAACTGGCAAAAGCACATGGGCTTTCCCTTGCGCAAATGGCATTGGCATTTATAAATCAACAACCTTTTGTTACAAGTACAATAATTGGAGCAACCACTATGGCGCAGTTACGGGAAAACATTAAAAGTATGGATGTATTTTTAAGCGAGGGTATTTTGGCAGGTATAGAGGGCATACATAATACCATTACAAATCCGGCACCTTGAGAATGGCAAATATAATTCTGTCGAATTTTGAGGTTCTTTCTTCCCGTCATGTAAACGGAGAGGTTCTTTTAAAAAGCTTTATGCCCAATAGGGGTTGCGTAAAGTTGGATATGGTTTTTGTAGGCAGCAAAACAGACAAATATTCCGTGGGGTTTATAGACAGGCTTTTGTAGCTTATAAATTCCGTCGCTTTCATTGCGGCAACTCATATTGTGGCTCTAATTTCCTATAGGATGGTCTGGATATTTTCAGGAAAACTTGCCATATACCCATCTACGTTTGTTTCTGGAACACTTTTCATGGTCTTGGTTTTATCTGTTTTCGGTTACTGAACTAGGTTCATTTTTACAGTGTGGCGAATCTCAGTTAAAAAAGAGAAAGCGCACTAAAGGAAACCATAACATATACCACGATAAGCACTACCAAGATTGAAGCCACAATATCTACCCAATTATAGCTGGATTTGTTTGTGGTCCTCTGTTCCTGGGTAATACTTCCGAATGTTAATCCCTGTAATTGTGCAGGTGAGGGGGCAGGGTAGAACATACTTACCAATACAGCGATCGAAATGCAAATGGCAAAGAAATAAGCCCCGAAGACCAACCAATTTATGTTGGCGATGCCGAACAAAAAACTTCCTTCCGAAAAACTGGATTTCATAATTTCCAAAGTCAACTTGGAAAATCCGATTACAAATCCGCCTATAAGGGTGGCAATGGCTCCATTGGCATTGATCCGTTTATAAAAAATGCCCAACAGGAACACGGCTGCGATCGGTGGCGAAATGTAGGCTTGGACGTTCTGAAGGTATTCATACAATCCATCCGATAATCTTGTGATTATGGGAATCCACAGCAACCCAAGTCCGACTACAAAAAAAGTGGCGATTCGGCCTGTTTTTACCAACTCTGCTTCGGGTTTATCCGGTTTCAGTTTTTTATAAATATCCAAAGTGAAGAGTGTGGAACACGAATTGAATACCGAGGCCAAGGAACTCATCAGGGCCGCCAACAGACCGGCTGCGACCAACCCCCTTAACCCTGAGGGCAATAAATTGCTCATTAATACGGGAAAGGCCTCATCAGGATTGTCCCAATGCAATTTTCCCTGTAGTTTCAACCCTAATGCTACCACACCCGGAATTAAAAACAAAAAAACGGGCATTAATTTCAACAAGGCCCCAAAAATACTCCCTCTTCTGCCTTCCTTAATGTTTTTTGCCGTTAGCACCCGCTGCACAATGACCTGATCCGTGCACCAATACCATATCCCCACTACAGTACTCGTGATAAACAAGGGCAGCCATGGGTAATCCGGATCGGAATTGGGACGCCACATATTAAAATAATCTATCCCGATGGTATCTTTAAGGTTTCCCCACCCCCCGACCGCATCCAGCCCTACATAAGTCAACACCCCTGCTCCCAAAATTAAAACAAAGGCTTGAACGGTCTCCGTATACACTACGGCTCGCATACCGCCCAGAACGGTGTACAGTCCCGTTAAAACCACTGTGGCGACCGCCCCTATCCAAAAGGGGATTCCCAATAAAGCGGAGACCACGACCCCGCCCGCATAAATGGTTACTGAGACTTTGGTTAAAATATAGGCGATAATCGAAACAATGGAAAGCACCCAGCGAGATCGGGCGTCAAATCTTCTTTCTAAAAATTCGGGCATGGTAAAAACCCCACTTCTGGCATAAAAGGGGAGAAAGACCCAACCCAACATCAATACGATCCATGCATGAAGCTCATAGATCAATAACGGCATTTTATCCCCTGCACCGTTTCCTGCGAGCCCCACTACATGTTCTGACCCGATATTGGATGCAAATATGGAAGCCCCCACCATGAACCAACCAATATTGCGGCCTGCCAGAAAATAGTCTTCCGTGTTTTTTTGTTTTTGCATGATCACCCATGCAGCAATGCCCAATAGGGCCACGAAATAGAGCACAATTACGATCCAATCCAGGGAGTCTAACGTCTTCATTGATCAACGTGTGTATTTACTTATGTGTATTTTCCATTTACTTGCACCTGTCCATATGTACGGTATCTTTTTTCCGAGATAAAATCAATAGTCTTCCTTCATCCAGTTGTACGGTTTTCTTTTTATCCAGTTCCCTCTGGTAAAATCCGGAAAATCCTGTGGTTCCCCGTTGTTTTCTATAGACAGTTCGGATAAGGGCGTAACGGCGCTCCAAGCTGCGGCATCATAGGCATCCATGGGGGGAGCTATATTTGCCTTGGCCGATTCCACAAAGGAATTGAGCACAAAGAAATCCATTCCGCCATGCCCCGCATTTTCTGCATAGTCGCCATATTTTTTCCAAAGGGGATGGTCGTATTTTTTTAGCCATTCACTGTCGGCATCCCATTCATGCGGTGTTTTGGATTTTCCTTCAATATAAATCCTGTCCCCATCATTTTCCCACAAACCATTTGCGCCTTGGACCCGAAAGCCCAAAGAATAGGGTCTGGGAAGATTGCAGTCGTGTGTAACGATAATGGTCTCTCCACTTGCGGTTTCGATGGTGGACGTTATTACATCTCCCTGTTTGAATTTAATCTTGGCATTGGGGTGGTCTTCACCGCCCACTTCCACAATATAATTGTGCAGCCCTATCGCTTTTGAGGCATGGGAAGTGAGGGATAAAAAACGATTGCCCCGGTTTACATCGGTCATCACGGCTATGGGTCCGAGGCCATGGGTAGGGTAAACATCGGCATTTCGCTTCACCGAATGCGCTGTGCGCCATTTGGATTCGGAAATACCCTTTTCGCCAAACTCCGCCCCTTTTCCGTACGGATCCTTTCCATCGTTTAATTTCACAAATCGGAGATCATGTTGGTAGCCACACCTAAAATGCACCAATTCCCCAAAAACGTCCTGTTTTACCATGTTCAGTACCGCCAATATATCTCGACGGTAATTTACGTTTTCCAAAATCATCATGTGGGTACCGGTCTGTTCATGGGTGTTGACCAAATCCCAGCATTCCTCCAGTGTGTTTGAAGCCGAGACCTCCAGACCGGCATACTTACCGGCCTTCATGGCATCTACTGCCATACGGGTATGCCATAGCCACGGTGTGGCGATCACTACGGCATCTACCTCTTTTAAACCCAACAGATTCTTATAATCGAATTCGCTACTGCCAAAAATTTTTGGGACAATGCCCCCGGATTTGGAAATTAAATCCTTGGCGATCGTGATCCTTGCAGGGTCTATATCGCAGACCGCCGTAATATTGACATCTTTGCGTAACAGCATGTTCTGAAGGTGGTTGGTGCCTCTAAGTCCAACACCTATCATTCCCACATTTAATTTATCGTTCTTGCTATAGGCACCGTAGGTGAACGAGGGGGCCATTAAAATGCCGGTTCCTAGAACGGCGGTATTCCCTAAAAATTTTCTTCTGGACGTGTTGCTCATGACTGTTATTTAAATTGATCTCCGATTGCATCCAACTGGTCAGCTTTAGACAAAGTTATATAACTTCTGTTTCTCCCGGTGTTGGGATCTTGTAAAAACCATTTTCGTTGGGCATCACGGGCGGCGTGGTATCCCATGTAATATTTTCCGGAACCAATGCCAGATTTGATTGCATGGCCGCTTCCCAATCGATAACCTTACCGGAATACGTGGCCATTCTTCCCATTATTGCGGTCATTGTGCTTTTTGCGCCATTTTCCGCATCGGCAATAACTCCGCCACTTCGGATAGACTCGAACAATCGGTAATGTTCCTCTTGATAGGGATTATGTCCTTTTTCGGTTCGGTATTTAAAAAGTTCTTCCCCTTCAAAACCTGTGATGGTCGCTGTTCCTGCATCTTTCATTTCAATACTGCCTTTTGTGGTTTGGAATATCTCCCCAACCTTGTACATGGTATTGGGCTGGTGCCTGCACTGACTGGAAATCACGGCCCCACTGGGATAGGTGAATTCCACAAAGTGATGGTCAAATATCTCCCCATATTCCTTGCCTGTACGCACTTGTCTTCCGCCCATTCCCTGAGCGGAAATTGGATATTCGTTCAAAAACCAATTGGCCACATCGATATTGTGAATATGCTGCTCCAAAATATGATCGCCGCACAACCAGGTAAAATAATACCAATTCCGCATCTGGTATTCCAATTCGCTTTGGTCCGGTTGCCGTTCATTCACCCAGACCCCACCACTGTTCCAGTAGACCTGTCCGGAAACTATTTTGCCAACTTCACCTGCATGCAAGCGCTTGGCCACTTCTATGTAATTATTCTGATAGTGTCGTTGCAGGCCAACAACCACGTTCAATTTTTTCTCCTTTGCAATTTTAGCCGCTGCTAGAACCTTACGCACACCGGGCACGTCGGTCGCCACAGGTTTTTCCATAAAAACATGTTTGCCTGCTGCAATGGCATACTCAAAATGTTGTGGCCTAAAGCCGGGCGGTGTGGCCAAAATAACGACATCGGCCAGGTCTATGGCCTTTTTGGCGGCTTCAAAGCCTACAAATTTATTTTTTTCCGGCACCTCTATTTTTTTAGTCCCTTCGAATTCCTTGGAAAGGGTTGCATAGCAGTCCTTCAATCTATTTTCAAAGGCATCCGCCATGGCCACAAGGACCACGTCCCCATCTGCCTGAAGGGCCTGACTGGCAGCACCTGTGCCTCTGCCACCACAACCTATAAGGGCGATTTTAAGTTTGGTGTCTTTAGCGGTATTGTACATCCCCTGAAGGGCAAAATTGGGAAGCACTACGGCTCCGGTCGCCAACATGGAGTTCTTTACAAAATTCCTCCTGGAATGGTTTAAATCGGTTTGCAAATCGACTTTATTCTTTTTTGGTTTCATAGTTTGACTGTTTTAAGTGATGTATTATTGGTTTTTATTGTTTATTTCGAAATTCATGAATCCAGTAATTTTGTCTTTCTGCCTCATTCTTTGGAGGATTAGTACGTACAATTCTAAATCCCACAAAAGCGGCATCCGTATTCCACCACTGGCTTTTTGGGAGTTGGGGATCCCGCATGATCCAATCAGGGGTCGAGGGCATTCTTGCGGCACTTCTTAAATCAGTGGCTTTCTCATCCCAAGAACCTCCCCTTACGGCAACAGGATATCTATTTTTGGCAACTACAAAGGGATTGTCCACAAGGCCCCCATGATCTACATATCCCTTTGGGTCGTATTGGTCCAAGGTCCATTCGGCCACATTCCCGTGCATATCGTAAAGCCCCCACGGATTGGGTTTTTTTTGCCCGCCCTTATGATAGGTAACATCGCTATTGTCATAATACCAGGCATATTCATCAAGAGTTGACACATCATCCCCAAAATGATAGGCCGTTGTTGTCCCCGCCCTACAGGCATATTCCCACTCGGCCTCGGTAGGCAATCGATAGAAATTTCCGGTCTTTGCCGAAAGCCACTCACAAAATTTGGAAGCCGATAATTGGGTAACGTTAACTACGGGAAATCCTTTTGTGCCCATTCCCAAGCTCATATCCACATAGGGCTTGGTAGCACCGGATATGGCATCGATATCCGCAACGACATCCATGCTTTTGGCGTCTTGTGCAACACTGTCTATCTTTCTGTTTAAATATAAATAAAATAGATCCCAACTGATCTCGTATTTAGAAATCCAGAAGGCATCTATGCCCACCCTTCTTTGAGGCCCTTCATCGACCTTGCGTCCGGTTTCCATTTCCGGACTCCCCATCGTAAAAATTCCCGCGGGGATGGCTACCATTTCTATAACCAGATCGGAGCCAGAAATTTTTTGGGAATACCCTTTTAGTGAATTGTCCTGTGAATGAAGTTTTTGGATAAAAACCCCGACCGCCAAAAAAAGGAAGAAATAACGTAGCCCCATTAAATTGTATTTTAAATAAAATTCCTCCGCCCATCGATCGATCCAAAATCAATCCCTCTTTGTTTTTCTGGGTATCCGAAATAAAAACCATCCAATATATAAAATCCTTTTTGCATTCATAGCAGATATCCTTTGTTTTTTCCATCAGGCAATTTATTTTGACAATCCCGTTTCTTATCAAAGGAGGGCTAAAAATACTTAAAAATTTTAAGTAGCATAGCAAAGTATAGCATATTTATGACCAATTGTGGATGCGATGTACAAAAATCAATTATATTTGATAGGTATATGTGGTAGAGTACGTTGAAAACATTTCAGGGGAAACCCTTAAAAAAAGCCTTGTCAGTCAAACTTTATATTTATAGAAATGAAACCAGCAATTTTATTTTCAATCTTTTTTTATGCCATAGGTTTTTTGACCTTTGGCCAGGAAGACATTCTTTTGAAGGATTATGAACCTGTTTCAATATATAAAATCCCTAAGACCAAAGTAGAAAAAGCAAAATATCCAGTCGTGGATTTCCATTCCCATCCCTATGCCAAATCGGAGGATGAAATAGAAAGATGGGTAAAAACCATGGATGAAAAAGGGATTGAAAAATCGATAATCCTTACCTATCAGACCGGTAAGTCTTTTGATAGCATTTATGCCATTTACTCCAAATACAATGGGCGTTTTGAATTGTGGTGCGGATTTGATTTTACCGGTTATAATGAAAAAGGGTGGAGCGGGAAAGCGATTAAGGAGCTTGAAAGATGTGTTAAGGTTGGCGCAAGAGGGGTTGGGGAACTTGGCGATAAGGGCCTTGGGTTCTTTTATTCAAAACCCACTCCCGCTTGGGGCATGCACGTTGATGATGATCGAATGCAGCCCCTGTTGAAGAGATGCGGCGAATTGGGAATACCCATAAGTGTTCACGTGGCGGACCCGTATTGGATGTACCTGCCCATTGATAGGCATAATGACGGATTGATGAACGCTGCAACCTGGCAAATTGATACTACAAAGGAAAATTTATTGACCCACGGACAGTTGATAACCACTTTGGAAAATGCAGTAAAAAACAACCCTAAAACAACGTTCATAGCATGTCATTTTGCCAATTGCAGCTATGACCTCAGCATTGTGGGCAGACTTTTGGAAACCTATGGAAACCTATATGCGGACATCTCTGCAAGATATGCGGAAACGGCGCCCGTACCAAGATATGCAAAGGCATTCTATGAAAAGTATCAGGACAAATTGGTTTATGGGACCGATATGGGGATGGATCCCTCCATGTACGAAACCACCTTCCGTATATTGGAAACAGAAGATGAACATTTTTACGATCGGGAACTATTCAGTTACCATTGGGCTATGAACGGACTGAATCTAAGCGATGCTACCTTAAAAAAAATATATAACGGAAACAGTAAAAAGATCCTAAAATTTAAGGATTTATAGTATTCCTGCGAAATGCCCTGAACTCTCGGTTTTGAGGAACATCCGAAGCTATGGGAACATAAAGGCAAAGCCTAAGCCAAGGGGCCTTCTTTTTCACCCCATTTTTGATCTGATTAGACTGGCCTCATTTCTAGTCAGTCTTAAAGGAAAATGGCTGATGATGGCCTACAAGGAATTCCGTCTGATTAGGTTCGTTGGTATTATCATTTGGATATTTTCACCATATTTTACATGGTTTGCCGCTTTTCTTGCCATCTCTATAAAGCTCGTCGATATTGTAGTGATACCCCCAAATACCAATTCCTTTACCACGTTGTCGTCATGCGATAACATGCCGATGTCCTTTCCAACTTCGTATCCATGGTCCCGACAGTCCTTAAGGACTTCCCAAAAATCAGAATCCGAAATGCAAAAATAAGTATACCCTTTTTTTAGAGACCCCTGTACATGTTTCTTTTTAACGTCCCCATTTATTCCATAATCTGAGATGAACCTCTCAAAGGACCTACGAATACTAATGGGGGAAGCAGAAGATGGGTCGAAAAAAAGAACAAATTTTTTGTATTTCCTAATCTCGGGTAAAAGCTCAACCAATTTTGCATAATTGCTTTCCTCAAACTCTTGGGAAATATAAGAGTACTCATTTGGCATGGGGAGGTACCTGTCTATTATGAGAAGTTTTTTTGGTGCAATGGCCTTTAAAAGAAAGGTTGTTTCGGCACTATCGATCGGAGCGATTACATATTTTCCATATTTTCCTTTGATGTTGGAGAGAATGGTCTCAAAAACCGTTATGTTATTGTGGTGAAAGAACACGTCTATTTGGTAGCGTTTTCCTAGCTCTTTTCTGAAGGTATTGTAGAATTCTTCTTGAAAACGATAAAAAGAGTAGAGCAGTAATGCTAATTTTAGGGTCACTTTTGTTTCTTGGCTTATAACAAAATATCCCTTTACTCTTTTGCTTTCAACGAGCCCCCGATCCTTTAGCTCCTCGTATGCCTTAACAATGGTCTTGCGGGCGTATCCGATTTTTTTAACCATGACGTTGATGGAAGGCAATTGGTCTCCGGGCACCAGAATCCCTTCATCAATGGAGGCAATGATCCCCCGTACCAATTTTTCGTGTTTCGATAAGGTGGGATCCGCCTCAAGATCTGTTATTTTGCCAATCAACAACATTTCAATACTTTTTTATCCTAATAAATGATTAAAAAAAACGAAAATAAGATGTTTCACTATTAAAGATCGTTTTTTATGTATTTTTTTTCAAACTCTTTCCTTTCGACTGCATCATTTTATTCCGGACCCTTTTGAATCCTCTATATATACCTAATCAGAAGATACACTTAAAACTAATGTCCCTACAAGGTGTAACCGGAAAATAACAATGTCTTATAATCGGCAAATAAGAATGTAGTGTTTTCGGAAAATAGTCATGTACTACTTTCGGAAAATAAGGATGTATGATCCAAGGCTTACTCTTTTGCCCCCGGGGGCAAAAGAGTAAGCCT
>JBGTBA010000059.1:0-12782 GCA_041749595.1 Flavobacteriaceae bacterium
TTTAACGCAAGCATTGGTTTTCTTCATTAGAAAAATAGATCGAATTATTCTTCTAAGTTGCTGAAAATCAATGCTTTATCCTGATAATTTAACATATAATTCGCTAACTATCAATGAGTTATGTTTTTGTCATGTACTAAATCAAGAGGATTAAAAAACAAATCGATAAATTTGCTTTGACTGATGAAGATCTTGGTTTTGCAAGTAATTGATTTAAAAGCAATTAAATAAACGTTAGTCAGAATTGAATTAATCGAGTTTTTAATTAAAAAATCATACTTCATTTCTCGTTTACCCGATAAATCAAAATGGAAAACTTTTCCTAATTCGTTAATTTTTTTTCTGCCGGTTTTTACAAATATATTGATAGAAACACCTTGCATTATGTCGAAAACGTTTTGATCAATGCTACCATCAGTAGCGGTTTCTTTCTTTTTACTGTTCCCATGCAAATCAAGTGTATATATTTTGTCATAGGTTTTCAGTAAGTTCCAACGCATTCCTCTGAAAGTTGGATTGTCTAAAAAGCCATGAGGATTAATAAAGGCCAAAATACCGCTTCCGTTTTTCTCTATAAAATGCTGTCCGTAACGCAAAAACTTTACATAATCATCGTTTATCCATTTCGGGTTTCGTTCTTTCAATTTTTCTTTTCCGCCTGGTTCTTTTTTATAATCTTCCATCAACTTCATTATCCATTCGCCTTTGTTGGCACTTTCTCCGCTGTATGGCGGATTTCCAATTACACACATTACTGGCGTATCTCTTTTTATGTGGTTGGCTTCGTTTGCTTCCGTGCTTAACCAATTTGCAAAGAGCGTTCCTGTGTCTTGGTGGTGTTCTTCTAAACTATTGGTAAGGTAAATGCGTAGTCTACCTCCACGTCCTGCGGACACCCCTCCAGAGGAGGGGAATTGGTCGGTGGGTTTGTAGCCAGTTTCGGTGAGGAGCAAATCCAACTTTAAATGTGCCATTGCATAACTTGCCATTAGCAACTCAAAACCATTGAGGCGAGGCAATAAATGCGTTTCTACATAATTGCTCCAAATGCCTTTTTGCCCTTCAAACTTTTTATGAATATGTTTTACCACTTCGGCAAGAAAAGTGCCTGTGCCCGTTGCCGGGTCCAGTATTTGCACCTTGTGTACTTCCCGTGTCAATTCACCTCCTTTGGAGGGGTAGGGGTGGGTTATTTTGGTTTTGCTTGTATCGGCTAAACCTTGAGGCAAGTCAAATTCGGTTTTTAAAATAGCATCAACTGCCCGAACAATAAAATTCACCACTGGTGCAGGTGTGTACCAAACGCCACGGGCTTTTCGTAATTTCGGGTCATACTCACTCAAAAATGTTTCGTAAAAATGGATGATTGGGTCGGCCCCCTCCCTGCCTCCCCCAGAAGGGGAGGAGAACTGCTTTCCGTAGTTTTTTAAAATTTCCTCAACATTGCAAGCCAAAAATATTTCTACCAAACTGTCCACTATCCATTTAATACGGTCGTCAATGTCGGGAACTGCAATGTAGCCAAACAGTTTGCGTAAAAACGGATTTGATTTTGGAATCAACTCAGCGGCTTCCTGTCTGCTAAACGTAGGTAAGGTTGGGTCGTGCAAACGAGCCGCAAACATTCCGTAAGCAATGGTTTGGGCATACACATCGGCAAAACCTTTTGGCGTAATGTCGTGAATAAGGATCTGCTTAAAGGCGTTCATTTGGTCTTTAAGTGTACTGTCTTCTTTATTTGCTTCGTCACTTGTCAACGCTTTTTCAATAACATCAGAAAGTAGGCGGGCTTTGCCCGCCATCATTTCTGCCAATTTTTTACTGCTTTTTATGGTCTGCCCAACGTGGGTAGAAAAGTCTTTGATTAGATTAGTGAAAGTTGCAAAGTTTTCGGGCAGAGGAACAATTTCAAACTTGTTGTCACCCTGAGCTTGTCGAAGGGCAGCAATTGCAATTTTTGTAATAAAAATTCCGTCAATGTATAAATGGAAGTCTAAATAGTCGGTGAAAATTAAGTTGTTTAATGAAGCCTTATAACGGTCGAACCGTTCTTTGTTGCCCGTTTTCTTCGCTCCTTCAAGGTCTTTGTCGCCAATGTCCTTTGCTTCAATAAAACCGACCGGGATTTCCTTTTTGGTCAGAATGTAGTCGGGTGCTCCGCACCTTTGTCTTTTGGGTTCGTTGGTCGCCCTGATGCTGGGCACCAAACTTTCCAAAAGTTGTTGCAGGTCGCCACGAAACGTATGCTCGGTCGCATTACCAAGTTTGTAACGTTTATTTATGTTGTCAATGTATTGGTCTAATGTCATTTATTCTATTCTCAAATTTTTCAGTCAAAGTTAGTTTTTTCTGTCGGTGCGTTGGCAAAAAATGGCTCTTTTGGTTTTTGCTCACGTTACTTTTTTTTTTCGGCGTTCGTGAATGCTTTGCATTTCGTGAACTTTATCTATCATTTTATGTTTTGCAATCACTGTTTGTTGATTTTCCCCCGTATAAGCACTGTCCGCGTGCAGATCTTGACCTTCATTGCTATGCTCTAACAAGTTATCGGTGGCTTGCGGGTCGTGGACCGATGCGCCCGTTACAGCAAAGGTGTTGATGAACTTGCTCTTTGTATCCACTTTTGCGTGGTTTTTATAGCCATAGAAATTCCCGTTGTTTTTCTTTGTCCAACGGGCATCAATGTCCTTGTGCGATCTTTTGTGGAGTTTGTCGTTCCACAACTCATCGCCTTCCCCTTTTTTATCTTATCGTTTTCTTCTTCTGTATTGCGTTGGCGTGGGGCAACGGTAAAACTGGCATCGATCATCTGACCCTTGTTCAATATCAATTCTTTGCTCTCTAAGAAACTTTTAAATTGTGTGAACAGATCTTATATAAGTCCCGATTTTGTTGGGCTTTCTCTAAATGCCCGAACGGTTTTTCCGTCCGGGATTTTATCGCCGGTATCCAATCTCAAGAAGTTTTTAAAACTTGTCCTTTCCAATATCTGGTACTCTACTTGTCTGTCGCCAAGTCCGTAATATCGTTGTAAAATCAGGATTTTGAACATCAAAACTACATCAAACGGTTTTGCTCCTGCATTGCTTTTCTTGGTGGTATTTAGAAGTTTACTCTCTAACAACAATCTAAACATTTCAAAATCAATAACATTACTAATCTTTTCTAAAGGATTTCCAATTTCAGATAATTGCTCAATTGAAAATTGATCGTCAAACAATGATTTCTTGCCTGTCGATCTGTATATTTGTTCGTTCTTGTTTTTATCGTGCTTTTGAAGCAAAAAACATACATGTAATTATTTGAATATCAAATATTTAATTTATAGAACTCCCCTTGATTAAATTCATGCTTTTTTTCAATTAATCAAGTGGTCTTATTTTGTAGGGGTATTATAAAATTTCATTGCTCCATAGACTTCGATCGGCTTACTAACATATCGTAAGATTATTCTCCCATACTATTTATACGTATGTTTTTTGAAGGTATTTGGAACGATTGTGTTTAAATTTGGGCAGACATTATAACATTTCTCCCGGCAAAAGTATCGGGCTTTTTAGGGTGCCTCTTTTAAAGTCAATTCCGATTATCAAATGTCTATATTACCAGCAAATAAGACACCCATGCAGACTGGGGATTAAAACGATGAAAAGAATTTATTTGGGGTACATAAATTCGTTCAAGGGCCTATCACCTGAGGTATGGTGGCTGGCGCTCATTACCCTAATAAACCGGGCGGGTACCATGGTCGTTCCCTTTTTGTCGTTATATCTAACACAGGATTTGGGTTTTACCCTGGCCAATGTGGGCACAATCATGACTTTTTTTGGATTGGGATCCCTTGTGGGTACCTGGTTGGGCGGGAAGCTTACGGATGTCGTGGGGTATTACAAGGTGATGTTAATAAGCTTGGTGGTCAGTGGTTTTCTTTTTATATTCCTCCAATATATAACTGATTTCTGGCCTGTCTGTTTGGGTGTTTTTGTTCTCATGGTCATAGCAGATGCTTTTAGGCCTGCGGCCTTTGTAGCCTTAATTGCATACAGTAAGCCCGAAAACAAAACCAGAACGGTTACACTGATAAGGCTTGCCATAAATCTTGGTTTTTCCATAGGACCGGCCTTAGGCGGTATCATAGTGAGCACCATGTCTTATGGTGGACTTTTTTTGGCAGATGGCACTACTTGTATTCTTGCCGGGCTTATGTTGATTTTTATTTTGCATCCCAAAAAAGTAAAAGTATCGGAAAGCCTAAAAAACGAAAATCCAATTTCGGCCTACCGGGATGGTCACTATATTTTATTTATAGGGGCAATGATCTTTTTTGGCTTTGCCTTTGTACAATATTTCTCTACCATACCCCTTTATTACAAGGACGAATACCAGCTTACCGAATGGCATATTGGACTTTTATTGGCCATGAACGGCTTCCTGATCTTTACCTTTGAAATGCCCCTGATAAAATATATGGAAACCAGGTCATGGCCAGTGATAGTGAATGTTATGCTAGGTTTTCTCCTGGTTGGCCTTAGCTTTTTTGTCCTTAACCTCTTCTCTTGGTCAGGGATATTGGTAATGGGTATGCTGTTTATGACCTTGGGGGAAATGATTGCATTTCCCTTCTCCAATGCTTTTGCCATGGAACGGGCCAAACGTGGAAACCAGGGGGAATATATGGCCCTTTACAGCATGGCATTTTCCATTTCTCACGTTTTTGCCCATAACACCGGTATGCGTTTCATAGCCAATTTTGGTTATGGAACTACGTGGTACACTATAAGTATAATAACATTTATAGGCATTTTATTACTTTTGCTGCTAAAGAAGTTAATGAACTCATCTTGACTTTTTCCATTTCCTAAAAAATGACTAAAATTCAAGATAAGTTCAATCTATAAACCTATACCACAAAAAAATGAAATTGTTTTTTTTGCTTACTTCCATTTCCATCCTTTCAGTAGGTTGTAACCAGAAAAAGGAAATTCGGGTTCCAAATCCCAATGTCCAACAAGATAGTCCCATATCCAAATTGAAGCCCGATCGCTATAATGTGGCTTTTCTCATCATGGATGGAACATTCAATACAGAGTTCACCGCACCATACGATATTTTTCAGCATACCCAATATAGGGAGCATATAAAAACGATGAATACGTTCACCGTGGCAAATACGTTAGAGCCCATCACCACTTTTGAGGGCGTTCGGATCTTACCTGATTTTGATTATACCAAAGATTCCATCCCAAAGATCGATATTTTGGTTGTCCCCAGTGCGGAACACCATTTAGATACAGACCTAAATGATACTGCAATGCTTGATTTTGTAAGAAAAGTAGATAAAAACGCCCTGTTTATGACCTCACATTGCGATGGTGCATTTGTTTTGGCCAAAGCAGGGGTCTTGGAAAATGTTACCTCCACCACATTTCCAAGTGATATAGGCAATTACCGGAAGATGTTCCCTAACCTAAAAGTAAAGGATGGCGTTCTTTTTGTTCACGATGGTAAGTACATTACCTCTGCGGGCGGCGCAAAGAGTTTTGAAGCCGCCCTTTATTTATGTGAGTATCTTTATGGCAAGGAAATCGCGATTTCTTTGGCCAAAGGATTGGTAATGGATTGGGACATTTCCAAAGTACCTTGCCTTATTTTTCAATGATATCATATCTGGCCTCTTTAAGGTATTTGGCCACCAATTCATTGAACTCCGGAGTTATACGCAATAAGGCCGTATTTTCCAGGTTGTACAAGCCATCCCTGTTCTGGTACCCATTCTTTAAAAGTTCTTCCAAATAAAATAGGGCAGTACCAAAATCACCATTTTTAGAGCTTTGGGAAATTATTTTCAAGTAGCGGGGATAATCCTGCGGCGAGGTTACGGTCTTTATCATCCATAGTAAAACCAATGCTTCTTCATCCAATTGTTTTTGGGCATTAAGAAAATCCATGTTGTCTTCTAGTAGGGCATTGATATACCCGTATAGGCGTTTGCCCATCTGTTGTTCCTCTACGTTACTGCTTTTTTCATATTTTTTAAGTTCATCCATTTGATAGCTCCACCATCCTAAATTATTGAAATTATGGGTAAGTATATCCTCTTCCAAATAATAGGCATAATCTTCCTTGATGAGTGCCTCTTTAAAAAAAACATTGGTTTCGTTCCTTTTCTGGGTTTTGTATATCTTCTCTTTTTTTAATGAATTATGGACCCCCCTTAAAGAATCCATATCTTTTTGTAACCTATATACAGAAATAACCTCCCCCAATAGCTCATCGGCCTGTAACAATTTAATATTGCCCATAGAAAGGTTTATTTCCCTTAAATCCCTTTTATAACTGGAATTTATAAGAGATGCATTCTTCTCCACATTGCCCTTGTCCATTGCCGCTATGGTGAACATTCCCAGCGCTTTTTCCAAAATTCGCTGCTGTGGTGTCTGTTTATCGTCCAGTACCAAAAGTTGATTGGGAAATTTCATTTTATTGAGCACATTTTCCATGGCCAGCATTGCCGGATAATTAAAATCTTCTTTTTCCACAATGCCAATAAAATAAAATGGATTCTTGCCGCTCAATATTTCCGCATTCCCAATGGATCCCCCCCAGGAGATTACCCCTTCCACACCTTTGATGAACATGGGCACTAAAGAGGCGAACGTACCCCCACTGCCGAACCCGGCAGTATAGACCCTGTTGTTTTGAACGGGAAGAAAGGAAAGCACCTTATTTATTAACCTATTGACAATTAATATGTTATTAGAAATAGACAGTGTGTCTTTTACGTTGTTGGAAGAAGCAAGGATATACCCCTGCTTTTCTGCTGCTTCCTGGAATATCCGTATCGCTTTTTTGCCATGTCCTTCCATATCAACCACAAACACGATGGGCCAATTCTTAGTGCTTTCAAACTTAGTGGGTAGATATAGCGAAAAATTTTCCGTGGTCGAATCGTTCAGCTTTAGTGAATCCATAATAGCACCTTTCTTGAGCACCCATTGTTGGGCGTTTAGAATGGATATGCTTAATGCGATAAAAGTGGCGACAGTGAGTTTTTTTTTCATAGAGGATGCTTAAAGTTAAAGTTACATAATACCGGTTAGATTACATCTCAGTATATCAAGATCGGCTTTGGTACATCGCAAAAAAAAATCAGTTTTCAATTCCTCTTTTTTTTATGGGTGCATCGGAAACAATGTCGGATAAAATAATATGGGTCCGGGTCTCTCCATATTGAATGAGTTTATCTATGAATTTTTCCAGGTGAAACTGATCCTTAAGCACTACATGCATTATTATGTTTTCATTGCCCGTTATCCTATAGCAATTTGTGACCTCCTCAAAAGTAGGGACAATTTCCAAAAAAGGTTTTAGTTTTCCCATAAACGCCCGTAGTGTAATGATTGCCTTTAATTGATACCCCGCCACGGTATGCGAGACCACTGCCTTGTATCCTTTCAGGAGGCCCAGATCTTCCATTTTTTTTACCCTTTCGGCCACCGCAGGAGGTGTAAGACCCACTTTTCTGCCAATATTGGCAAACGATTCCCTGGCATTTTCCTGAAGGTGTTTCAGTATTCTCCAATTTAAATCATCAATCTTAACATTCAAAACTTTAAAGTATTAGAAATTAATTATGCAAAGCTAAAATACATATTTACCATTGATTTTAAAGATGTTTTTTTTAGAATGGGCGTAATTTTATATAAGAAAAGCTGTCAAACAAAATAAAATGCCTTATAAAAATTTAAGAACCTTGCCCATATACAGAAAATCCTTGGATTTGTGCAAAATGAGCAGGGAGCTGGTCTCTTACGTATCGTACAATAAGGATTTGCTAAAACTCTGCCAATCCAACAGTCTCAGGGATATCATAGCCGATTCCTTGCTTACCGACGCCATTTTGATTCCACAAAAAATAGCTCAGGCAGAATGGTCCGAATCCCAATCGGTACAGTTGAAAAGTGCCTCTTTTATCTACATTATGACCCGAAATATTCTTTCGTACTGCAATGGGCTGGAAAAGGATGGGGTAAAGGAAAAAGAATACCTTAACCTAATGCGTAACGAAATAAAAAGTTTTCGTAAATCTTTCAAAGAGTGGAGGCGATCTTTCAGAAACAATAATGGTACTGATCCCGCATGGGGGCTTAATGACCCTCTAGGGTTTTAGACAGTATCCCTTGTTTGTGCCGTTCCCATTTTAACGGCATTAACATATAATGGTCACATATTTCGTCTGTACCGTCCCCCAACTATAAAAAGGGCGTTTGTAATCTCTCCCAAAGAACATGTTTTGGTAACCTCCATCAAATTCCCAAAAATATTTTCGCTCTGTAGGGCAGCCTGCTGAAGCCTTACCAATTGTTTTTTGCTTTTTGCCGCATTGGCCCTATGTAAATTGGCCAAAGTGGCTATTTGGGCCTGTTTTTCCGTATCTGTTGCCCTAATGATCTCCGTAGGCAAAATTGTTGGTGATCCTTTTGAACTGAGAAACGTGTTTACTCCTATAATGGGGTATTCCCCTGAATGCTTTAGCGTTTCATAACGCATGCTTTCTTCCTGAATCTTGGAGCGTTGATACATTGTTTCCATTGCTCCTAGGACGCCTCCCCGTTCCGTAATACGCTCAAACTCCATTAAAACGGCCTCTTCCACCAGGTCAGTGAGCTCTTCAATGATGAACGCTCCCTGTAGGGGGTTCTCATTCTTTGACAGGCCCAATTCTTTATTGATGATCAACTGTACGGCCATGGCCCTGCGAACGGAATCTTCGGTAGGTGTAGTAATAGCTTCGTCGTAGGCATTGGTGTGCAGGGAATTACAATTGTCATAAATGGCGTAAAGGGCTTGCAGCGTAGTCCGTATATCGTTGAAATTTATTTCCTGCGCGTGTAGACTGCGCCCGGAGGTCTGAACATGGTATTTGAGCATCTGGGCCCTTGCATCCGCTCCGTATTTTTCCTTCATGGCCTTGGCCCATATCCTGCGTGCCACCCTACCGATAACCGCGTACTCGGGATCGATACCATTTGAAAAGAAGAAAGAGAGATTGGGACCAAATTTATTGATGTCCATTCCCCTGCCCAAAAAATATTCCACATAGGTAAACCCGTTGGATAGCGTGAACGCCAACTGGGAAATGGGGTTAGCACCCGCCTCGGCAATATGATATCCCGATATGGAGACCGAGTAAAAATTTCGGATATCATTCTTAATGAAATATTCCTGGACATCGCCCATTAGGCGAAGTGCAAATTCCGTGGAAAAAATACAGGTGTTTTGGGCCTGGTCCTCCTTTAAAATGTCTGCTTGTACCGTGCCCCTTATTTTGTTCAGCGTCCTTTTTTTTATTTGGTCATAGACATCTTTGGGCAGCACCTCATCCCCTGTTATTCCCAGAAGCATTAATCCCAGCCCATTATGCCCTTCCGGTAACTCTCCTGAATAGCTAGGCCTTATAAGTCCCTTATCCCAATAAATAGATTTAATTTTAGCCTCTATTTCTTTTTCAAGATTGTTTTCCCTGATATATTTTTCACAATTCTGATCGATAGCCGCGTTCAGAAGAAACCCCAACAGCATGGGGGCAGGACCATTTATGGTCATACTTACCGAGGTCATGGGATTACATAGATCAAAACCGGAATACAGTTTTTTAGCGTCGTCCAAACAACAAACAGAAACCCCCGCATTCCCAATTTTACCATAAATATCAGGCCGTGTGTCCGGATCGTGCCCATACAAGGTAACCGAATCGAAGGCCGTTGATAGCCTTTTGGCCGCTATATCCATACTTACATAATGGAATCGCCTATTGGTGCGTTCTGGGCCACCCTCGCCAGCGAACATTCTTGTAGGATCTTCTTCGGTCCGCTTAAAAGAGTAAAGTCCTGCCGTATAGGGAAATTCCCCCGGCACGTTTTCCTGGGAGCACCAGTGCAGAATATCTCCCCAGGCCTGGTATTTAGGTAAGGCCACTTTTGGAATTTGTGTGCCCGATATTGATACGATTTGGGTTTCTATTTCTATTTTCTTTTTTCGTACCCTATAGATATATATTGGATCCTTATATTGGCGTACCTTCTTTTCCCAATTTATAATGGCGTCCCAATTATGTGGTTCCATTTCCTGTTTTGTTCGGTCAAATTCTATTAGCAAAAGTTTTACCAAAGCGGCTTTATCCCTATTATGCGAAAAGTTAAGGATTTGCTCTTCGTTGATCCCTGTATTGGAAAGTAATGCGCTTTCGGAAAATGCTGACTGTAATTCGCCGTTGGGAAAATCAATGACCGAAAGTATTGTTTGATAGATACCGTATAGGCGTTGTGCCATTTTGGATTGTGCATTTACCCTTTTATTGTAGGCTCGGTTTTTTTCCGCGATTTCAGATAAATACCTTGTTCTGCCCAACGGAATGATCTGGTGCCTCCCTCCATCCCCTGTTGCAAATTTTAAGTTGGATATTAGTTCGGCACCCGTCTTCTCCGCCAATGTAGAAATAACAGCACAGTATAGTCTATTCATTCCCGCATCGTTGAACTGGGAGGATATGGTGCCAAAAACGGGTAGTTTTTCATCCGCTGCTTCCCATAAACCATGATTCCGAACATATTGCTTCTTAACATCCCTAAGCGCATCCAAAGCCCCTTGTTTATCTGATTTGTTTATGGCCACCAAATCGGCAAAATCCAGCATATCTATTTTTTCCAATTGCGTGGCGGCTCCAAATTCGGGGGTCATCACATATAGGGAAACATCGCAATGCGCCGTGATTTCGATATCGGACTGGCCGATCCCCGACGTTTCAAGAATAATAATGTCAAAAGAGGCTGCTTTTAATATTTTCAGCCCTTCATCCATATATTTGGAAAGTGCCAGATTGGATTGTCTCGTTGCTTGGGACCTCATATAGACCCTTTTATTGTTTATGGCGTTCATTCGGATACGATCGCCCAGCAAGGCACCCCCACTTTTTCTTTTGGTAGGGTCAACAGAAATCAATCCCACGGTCTTATCGGGAAAATCCAACAAAAAACGTCTTATCAATTCATCGATCAAGCTCGATTTACCAGCACCTCCAGTACCTGTTACCCCTAAAACCGGAGCCTTGCCGCCCTTTATCTTTAAGGTATCGAATAGTTCCCCGAATTGTCCATGATTACTTTCAGAGAGGGTGATCAACCTTGCGATTATACCGTGTTCCTTATTTTTAAGTGCTTTTTCCAATATTCTTCTGTTCGGGATCTCTATAGATGGTACTGGAAAATCGCATTGTGCCACCATATCGTTGACCATCCCTTGCAGCCCCATTTGACGGCCATCGTCCGGAGTATAGATCCTTGCGATGCCGTAATCCGTTAATTCCGATATTTCATGGGGAAGGATTACTCCGCCCCCGCCACCAAATATTTTTATATGCCCAACCCCCTTCTCTTGCAACAAATCGTACATATATTTAAAATATTCATTGTGGCCGCCCTGGTAAGAAGTAATCGCAATACCTTGCACATCTTCCTGTAGGGCACAATTTACCACCTCGGCAACACTGCGGTCATGCCCCAAATGGATTACTTCCACTCCTGTGGCCTGCATCATCCTCCGCATAATGTTTATTGCCACATCGTGACCATCGAATAAAGAAGTAGCCGTAACCATACGGATCTTATTTTTGGGAGAATACGGTTTAGATTGTTCCATTGGCAATAAAAGACCTTTTTTATCCATGCAATTTACGGAAATCGCAAATATTTTTAGTTTATTTTTAGAATTTTACAAAAGTAAATATTTTACAAAACCTTTGGTTACGAATATTATAATTTTACAGACTTAAAATGCCCATTTTGAAGACCACCATTTTAATACATTGCCCCGATCAATCGGGGATTATAAGTACGGTGACCACCTTTATCCACTTAAAAGGGGGAAACATTATCTACTTGGACCAACACGTGGATAAAGAGGCCAACGTATTCTTTATGCGTTTGGAAAGCGATTTTGAAAAAAACACCCCCTCCTTCTCTGACTTTAAAGATGAATTTGAAAAAGTGCTCGCCGTGCCTTACCGTATGCGATGGAGCATTCATTTAAGTGGGGTTAAGCCTAAAATGGCCTTGTTCGTATCCAAATACAACCATTGCCTGTATGATCTGCTCAGTAGGTTCCGCTCCGGAGAGCTTGAAGTGGAAATTCCTTTTATATTAAGCAATCATGGCGATTTGGAATATATAGCGGAACAATTCAATATTCCGTTCCATTGTACCCCAGCCATTGAGACCAAGGAAGCCACGGAAATGCGCCAACTGGAACTTTTGGGGCAACATAAAATTGACTTCATTGTCTTGGCCAGGTACATGCAAATTGTGGGCAAAACCATACTAGGGAGATACCCCAACAAGATCATTAACATACACCATTCCTTTCTGCCCGCTTTTGCCGGTGCAAAACCGTACCATGCAGCTTTTGCAAGAGGGGTTAAAATTATTGGGGCCACCAGCCATTATGTTACACAGGAATTGGATGCGGGGCCTATTATTGAACAGGATGTAACCACTGTAACCCATGCCCATAAAATCAACGATTTTATTGCCAAAGGCAGGGACCTGGAAAAGATCGTTCTGGCGCGGGCGGTAAAGCTCCATATACAGAGAAAGACCATGGTCTATAACAATAAGACCGTTATTTTTTCTTAGCGCCATAGCCGTTAGGGCCTGGTCCTAATGGGTATATTAAATAATATCTTTTTAAAACCTTAAAAATCAGATGATGAAAAAAACCATTTTATT
>JBGTBA010000060.1:0-9086 GCA_041749595.1 Flavobacteriaceae bacterium
ATACGAACGATATGAAATCACCGCAGGCGAAGAGGCTTCCTACATCAACGGAGGCGCACAATCATTCCCCGGATTTTCACCTTTGAATGCCGTTGCCGAAAACAGAACCAGTGTTTCTTTCTACATCGATCTGGAGGCTGACATTACCGACAAATTCCTGATTGGATTGGCGGGTCGATACGAAGATTACAGCGATTTCGGCGATACCTTCAACGGAAAATTGACTGCGCGCTATGAATTAACGGATGCACTTGCCCTTCGCGGAGCGATTAGTAGCGGTTTCAGAGCGCC
Organism: Flavobacteriaceae bacterium; assembly: GCA_041749595.1. Taxonomy (GTDB): domain Bacteria; phylum Bacteroidota; class Bacteroidia; order Flavobacteriales; family Flavobacteriaceae; genus Aurantibrevibacter. The sequence goes on from JBGTBA010000060.1 coordinate 292, forward strand.
ATCGCTTCACCAACAGTTTTTCAACAACATCTCCACAGACATCGTTGACGGGGAGTTGCTGAACACCGGTATTTTCCGAAACGACAGCGAGGTTGCCAAACAACTCGGTATTCCGGAATTAAAAGAAGAAACCTCGGTGAGTTACAGTGTCGGATTCACCTACAAACCACTTAAAAATCTATCGTTTACAGTAGATGCCTACCGCATCGAAATTGACGACCGCGTCATCCTGACCGGAAGCTTGGGCAACGATCCGTTCGGCGATGCGATTCCCGAACTCAGAGATCTTTTTGGTCAATTTGGCGCTTCAACCGGACGGTTTTTCACCAATGCAGTCGATACCGAAACCAATGGATTGGATGTGGTGGTCGATTACAACACCGGTTTGGGCAGCGGCAAACTCACGGCTTCTTTGTTGTACAATATCAATGACAACAATGTGAAAGACGGCATCAACAACCTTCCGACAGCCTTTATTGGTCAGGAAGATGTGTATTTTGGTCCCCAAGAGAAAAGTTTGATTGAATCTAACATCCCCAAACACAAGGCGATACTCAATTTGAATTACGCCATTGGCCGGTTTAATTTTCTCGTGAGAAATACCTACTTTGGTCAGGTGACAAGAAACGGTTTTCCGTTTGGCGTATCGCAAAAACACGACCCGCGCACGGTTACCGATTTGAGTGGAACAGTTGAATTCATCAAAGGGTTGCAGTTTACGGTCGGTGTCAACAATGTATTTGATGAATTTCCAGACAGACAAGAATATGACAACAGCTTTTTTGGTGTATTCAGATATGCGCCCGTACAGATGGGAACAACCGGAGCTTTCTATTTTGCAAGGCTTACCTATAAACTTTAATCCAACGGTTGTTGGCATGCAGAATCTATGATGCCACAAGCCAAAATTGGATGGAAAACTGCCGCCGGGCTGGTCATAGCGAATATGATCGGTACCGGCGTCTTTACGAGTCTGGGCTTTCAGCTGGTTGACCTGAAAAGCAGTTGGAGCATTGTTTTGTTGTGGTTTATCGGCGGAGTCATGGCGCTCATCGGTGCTTTTACGTATGCCGAATTGGGCACACATTTCAAAAACTCGGGTGGCGATTACATTTTCTTGTCCAAGATTTTTCATCCGTTGTTGGGCTATCTCTATGCCTGGACTTCGCTGATGGTGGGATTTTCTGCACCCATCGCCATTGCCGCCATTGCCATGACCGATTATTTGAATCCTTTTATGGGCAAGGCTTATGGCGACTGGTTTGGGTTGGGCATCATTCTTTTGGTGAGTTTTATGCATTCATTTAATGTGCGACAAAGCGGCAGATTTCAGGATGTGGTAACCTCCTTAAAAGTGCTCTTTGTACTTTCCCTGATTGTCATCGGTTTTTGGTATGCGCCCGAACCGGTCAATGCCTTAAATTTTGACGCTTCGTGGAGTCACGAAATTTTACTGCCCGGTTTTGCGGTTGCTTTGATATACGTTTCCTATGCCTACACGGGTTGGAATGCGGCAGCCTACATCGTGGAAGAAATAGACCAGCCACGCAGCAGTTTGCCCAAAGCCTTGATTGGTGGGACGCTGTTGGTGATGATCGTTTATATTTTGTTGCAAATTGTTTTTCTCAAGCACGCTTCCTTCGATCAATTGATGGGCAAGGTGGAGATTGCCAACATCGCTTTCTCCAATATTTTTCCGGTGAATGGCATCAAATGGGTAAGCTTTTTCATCGCCTTGCAATTGGTGGGCACCATCAGCGGATACGTATGGATCGGTCCCCGGGTGACGCATGCCATGGCGAAAGACTACAAACTGTGGCAGCCGCTTGCCAAAACCAACCGCTCGGGGATTCCGGTACGCGCTTTGTGGCTCAACACGGGCATCAGCATTTTGCTCACCCTGACCGGAACTTTTGAACAGGTGTTGCTCTACGCCGGTTTTGTGCTGCAACTCATGGGCACGCTCACGGTTGCATCGCTGCTGTTTGTGAAAAGAGACAAAAACACTTTTCAAAGTCCGCTGAAACCTTTTCTACAAATCATTTATGTGCTTTTCAGCCTTTGGGTGCTGGTTTACATGCTGATCGACCGACCGTTTGAAAGTCTGGCCGGCCTTGGACTGATTGGACTTGGTGCAGTCTTGTTTTGGTTTGACACTTTTCAGCCGCTTAAAAAAGCGCAACCATAAAACGGCTGTCGACGTTGTTTTTTCTCATTTTACGGCTCACTTTATCGGGATGCTTGCTTAATTTGCGTTTAAAAGTGGGTTATATTTGGTGGTATTTAGTAGTTAGGTGCAGAAGTGTAAAACGACAGACAACAACGAATGAATACATATTTATTTTTATGGAATCCTAAAAAGTGGACTTGGACGACACTTGAACAAGACATTGAACAAGTGGACTTGACAGGACGGTGTTCTCAACGTTGGAGTTGTGGTAACACAAAATCAATTCAACCAGGCGACAGAATTTTTTTACTGAAAGTAGGAACTGAACCGAAAGGAATTATTGCAGCGGGTTTTGCAACTTCGACACCATTTTACGAAAGACATTGGAGCGGAGAAAATAAAGACACATTATACATAGACGTTGACTTTGAAGTTTTACTCAACCCTGACCAAGAGCCAATCTTGACAGTTGACATATTAAAAACAGGAAATTTAGCTAAACAAAATTGGCGACCTATGGGTTCGGGCAACTCTATAAAACCTGAAATTGTTGACGAACTTGAAGCGGTTTGGTTTGACTTCTTGACAACTCAAAAAATCAGACACAATCCGTTTATTCCTGCTGACAACGAAATTCAAAAGACATATACAGAAGGAACACCAAACCAAGTTTCCGTTACAAAATATGAACGAAACCCATTCGCAAGAAAAAAGTGTTTAGAGCATTTCGGTTACACTTGCGTTGTTTGCAATTTCAATTTTGAAAAAACATACGGACAAATCGGAAAAGGTTTTATTCACGTTCATCACTTAACACAAGTTGCGACTGTTGGACAGACTTACGATATTGACCCAATCAAAGATTTACGACCTATTTGCCCAAACTGTCATTCAATAATTCACCGACAAAAAACACCGTTGACAATAGAAGAAGTAAAAAAATTAATTAACCAAAATGCAGACGGAGAATAGAACACCAGCCCATAACAGCACCTACCCAAAAGTGGCGGTTAAGTGGTTAAATGAAGCTTTGTGCTTCGTATCAAGTTTAGTGGTGGCAGACAGTTTAGTGCTTCTAAATCGCCAAGCGCCAAACAGTTGACATTACTGATTTTAATATTTTTCAAAGTGATTTAAAAACCCCAAAGTGCTGTTGAAAGACAATTGGCGATTATTGGCGAAGCTTACAACAGTCATTTCAATGGTCTGTGCATCTAAGAAACTTTGTGCTAAACGGAAAGAAAAGTGCTTTTAATCCGCTACTGCACATACACGCAAAACTTTAAAATACCTATTTGTGGCATGACCATCTTTAAGAAAAAACATATCGTACTCGCAGGGATCCTTTGCTATTTACTGTTTAATTATTCTTGCCTCACCATGCGCAGCTCCAAAGGCGAAACAAAGGCCTTTTTTGAAAGTAAAAACGTCCCTTTTACGGATTCGGTGCTAGGAAATGGAAAGCGCACCATCCACTATATCGAAACCGGAAAAGCCAATGCGCCCACTTTGGTTTTCGTGCACGGATCGCCCGGAAGTTGGGATGCCTATAAGAACTACCTTACGGATCCTGAATTACTAGGCCATTTTCGGATGATCGCTCCGGACAGGCCCGGTTTCGGGTACAGTGGTTTTCGAAAAAGTAAGGATTTATTTGAACAGGCCGAACTCCTTAACGAAACCATTTCCAAATTGGATAACGGTCAAGCTTTTACCCTAGTCGGGCATTCTTATGGTGGCCCGCTTATCGTGGCAATGGCCGTAGAGCATCCGGTGCAATATAAAAATCTGGTCGTTTTGGCGGGTGCCCTGGATCCAAAGGCCGAGAAACCCGAAAGATGGCGGTACCCATTTCATTATTTTCCTTTAAAATACCTTGTTCCAGGGGGTTTAAAACCTGCCAACGACGAACTTATTTTTCTAAAGTCCGATTTAAAAGTACTTGAGCCAAAGTTATCCTTGCTCTCGCAAAACGTACTTATTATGCATGGAAAAAATGACCGATTGGTGCCTTATGGTAATGTCGATTTTATGCTGCGTACGTTTACCGGTGTTCGTTCGTTGGAAACGATCACTATGGACGATCAGGATCACTTTTTTCTCTGGGAAAGGGAAGATTATGTGAAGAAGTCGCTTCGGGAATGGATAACAAAATTGCCATAATAAAGGTGGTTTTGTTTTGAGGAAGTGTCTACATGCTTTTTTTTAGTATTTTCAATCGATCAAAATAAAATACCCAAGTATGGATTTTTTGGAAACGATTTACAACGAGCTTATTGGATTTTTAGGCATACAACAGGTTTGGGACCTATTAAAAACAGGCAATTACTCCGCTTTTACAACCTATGAAGGGATAGTCGCCTTAATTTACCCGATCATTCCGTTACTGGTACTGTTGGAGTTGGGCTTGGGTATCATTTATAAAAAACCGCAAGCCAAAGTGTATAAAGTCAATTTTCTGATCTATATTTTCAATCGTGTTGTAGGTAGGTTCATTGCCATTGCGTTGGTAGCCCTTTCCATTGTATGGTTTCAAAAATACGCACCTTTTCAAACCAGTTTAACCTGGTACTGGTTTATTTACGGGTATATTGTTTGGGAGTTTGGCCATTTTATATACCATTATCTCGGGCACAAAGTACGTCTTTTCTGGTGTTTACATGCTACCCATCATGCTCCGGAGGATATGAATCTATCGGTTACCTATGCTCATTTTTTTCTGGAAGCTCCTTATGCCGATATTATCCGCACCACGGTGTGCATCCTGTTGGGCGTGCAACCGGAACTATTGTTTATAATAATGTTTATTGACGGCACCTGGGGCGCATTTATCCACGTGGGCGAAAACATGATGCGAAACGGTCGAATGGGGTTTTTAGAAAAACTTATCCTTACACCGTCTCACCATAGGGTGCATCATGCCCGTAATGCGTTATATATGGACACCAATTTCTGCAATCTGCTCAATATTTGGGATAGGGTTTTTGGCACCTACCAAATTGAACAAAAGAACATTCAAATTGAATATGGACTAACTCGAAAAATGAATTCGGGTAGTTTTCTGGATGTATATTTTGGCGAAATCACGGCATTGGCCAAAGATGTGTGGAAAGCTCCCGGAATCCTAAACAAATTGAAATATATTTTAATGCCTCCTGGATGGCATCACACCGGAGAGCATCAAACCGCCAAAATCGTTAGAAATAGGTACTTGCAGGCCCAAGCGACCTAACTAAAATAAAGTATCTGTTTCTTTTTTGAAAGGCGATGGTATTTTTAAAAATTACGCCTTATTTTGAGGCAGTTTTTAGCCGTAATAGATTTTTTAATGCATAATGGGGGTTAAATCCCGGCCACCTGCCTGATCTCTATAATAATCCGATCCGCCAGTGCGTCTGCAGTAGCTTGACTTTTAGCCTCCGTATAAATGCGAATGATGGGTTCTGTATTTGACTTTCGCAAATGAACCCAATTGTCGGCAAAATCGATCTTTACACCATCTATGGTGTTCACATTTTCGTTTTTATAGCTTTCCGCCATGGATTTTAGAATACCGTCAACGTCCAGTCCAGGGGTCAATTCTATTTTCTTTTTGCTCATGAAATAACTGGGGTAGCTGTTGCGCAGTTCCGCAACGGTACCACCTCGCTCTGCCATCAACATTAAAAACAAAGCGGTTCCTACAAGTGCATCCCTTCCATAATGGCTTTCGGGGTAAATAATGCCCCCATTCCCTTCTCCCCCAATGATGGCATTGCTGATTTTCATTTTTGCAACCACGTTTACCTCGCCCACGGCCGCCGCTTCATACTTTCCACCATGCTTTTCGGTAATATCCCGCAAGGCCCGTGTGGACGACAGGTTGGAAACCGTATTTCCTTTGGTTTTACCCAACACATAATCGGCACAAGCCACCAAGGTATATTCTTCCCCAAACATTTCCCCGGTGTTACTTATAAAAGCCAACCGGTCCACATCGGGGTCAACGACAATCCCAAAATCGGCCTTTTCTTCAACCACCAAGGCACAAATATCGCCAAGGTGTTCCTTCAAGGGTTCGGGATTATGAGGAAAATGTCCGGTAGGCTCGCAGTATAGCTTAACGACTTCAACGCCCAATTCCTGTAAAAGTTTTGGTATGGCAATGCCTCCCGTAGAGTTAACACCATCTACCACTACTTTAAATTTTGCCGCCTTTATAACTTCGGCATCTACCAATGGAAGATTAAGTACTTCATCGATATGGATATCTATATAAGCATCGTTTATGGTAATCGTTCCTAAATCATCCACTTCAGAAAAAATAAATGCTTCATTTTCTGCGATTTCCAAAATTTTGGCCCCTTCCTCCGCATCTAAAAATTCCCCTTTTTCATTCAACAATTTTAAGGCGTTCCATTGTTTTGGATTATGACTGGCAGTGAGGATGATACCTCCATCGGCATTCTCCAAAGGCACGGCAATTTCAACCGTAGGGGTGGTAGAAAGCCCCAAATCGATGATGTCTACGCCGAGTCCGACCAGTGTAGAAACCACCAAATGCTGTATCATTTCTCCGGACAAACGGGCATCCCTACCAATTACCACGGTTACTTTTTCCTTTTTTGCATAAGATTTTAACCAAATGCCATAAGCGGCTGCAAATTTAACCGCATCCAAAGGGGTAAGGTTGTTTCCGGGTATCCCGCCAATGGTCCCGCGTATCCCGGAAATAGATTTAATCAGTGTCATGAAATCAAAAGTTTTTGCAAATATAAAGGTATGGGTAGTAAATCCACCTTGCTATTTCGTAAATTCCGCTTTCAAGCTTTGGCTATCAACAAATGAATTTTCTGGCCCATATTTATTTATCATTTGATAACGATGAAATTACCCTTGGAAATTTTATTGCGGACAGTATTAGGGGAAACAAGTTTAACCATCTACCCGAAGGGATTCAAAAAGGGATTATCCTGCACCGTGCCATTGATACCTTTACCGATGCGCACCCCACGGTGCGAAATAGCACCAAACGCCTCCATCAGAATTACAGCCATTACAGTAGGGTCATTGTAGATATTTTTTACGATCATTTTCTGGCGGTGAATTGGGCGCAGTATTCCCAAATACCATTGGCTGTTTTTGTGGATCGGTTTTATGACCTGCTCGAAGCCAATTTCACCATTCTTCCGGAAGGCACCCAGCGGATGATGCCTTATATGATGGCAGATAATTGGCTTTTGAATTATGCGAAAATGGAAGGGATTGCCAAAGTGCTGAATGGGATGAACCGAAGAACGCAACACAAATCTAAAATGAATTTGGCTATTTTGGATCTTGAAGTACATTACAATGAATTTCAAAACGAATTTTCATCCTTTTTTGAAGAATTGATTATCTTTTCCAAAGAAAAATTTGACTCTTTATGCGAAAACTAGCACTTCTTCCTTTTATCTTCCTGTTTGTATATTGCGGAAAAAAAGTAGCCAGTCCTACAGGATTGGTTACCGAACACGCCATGGTGGTATCTGCCCGCGAAGAAGCCTCTAAAATTGGTGTGCTCATACTGCAAATGGGCGGCAATGCCTTTGATGCTATGGTTGCCACCGAGATGGCTTTGGCAGTAGCCCATCCCTTTGCCGGAAATTTGGGCGGCGGCGGATTTATGGTGTACCGAAAGACCAATGGAGACTTTGGAAGTCTGGATTACCGGGAAAAAGCACCTTTGGCAGCATACAAAGATATGTACCTGGATTCCTTAGGGAATGTTATACCCAAAAAAAGCACGTTGGGAGCCACTGCGGTTGGGGTGCCGGGCACTGTCGCCGGAATAATCGAAGTACATGAAAAATTGGGCTCCCTACCCCTATCCGTTCTTCTTGAGCCGGTTATTGCCCTAGCCGAAAAAGGAGTCGTCGTTACCGAAAAGCAAGCCGAACGGCTTGGTAATTTCCGAGAACTTTTTATTGCGGTAAATGGCGATAGTACTTTTTTTGCGCATGCGTACAACGTTGGCGACACCATAAAATATAAGGCTTTAGCTGCAACCCTCCGAAAGATTGCAGCCGATGGCAGGGACGGTTTCTACAAGGGCGAAACCGCAACAAAACTAGCCCGTTTTATTCAGGAAAAGGGGGGTTACGTCACGGAGGAAGATTTAGCATCGTATGAAGCGGTATGGCGCCAGCCTATTATATTTACCTATAAGGATTTAAAAATCATTTCTATGAGCCCGCCGAGCAGTGGTGGGGTTACCATCAACCAAATATTTAAAATGATGGAGCCTTATGAAGTTTCTAAATACGGACATAATTCCGCAAAAACCATTCAGCTTTTTACGGAAGCCGCAAGACGGGCCTATGCGGATAGAAATTATTTTTTAGGCGATCCGGATTTTGTTCAAATTCCGTTAGATGTGCTTCTTAGCCAACGGTATATCACAGAGCGCATGGCCCATTTTTCTTTTGAAAAGGCCACCAAATCCGAGGACGTGAGCCACGGGGATATAGAAATAATAGAGAGCGACGAAACCACCCACTATTCCATTGTGGATCAATACGGTAACGCCGTATCCGTGACCACCACATTAAATGGAGCTTATGGTTCAAAATTATTTTCGGAAGAACTCGGTTTTTTTCTAAACAAT
>JBGTBA010000061.1:0-40207 GCA_041749595.1 Flavobacteriaceae bacterium
CTTTTTTTTGAACGCATTTGACAAGGGTTTATACCATAAGTTACGAAAAACTTGTCATTTCACCAAGCAATTTTATCAATATTTTCATTACATAATATTGATAATCAATTGTTTGTATTGTATTTAAGGCTTAACTATATATAAGCCAGTTGGAAAAACCTGTCTACGAAATTTCAAAGAACGGGATCATAACCAATCGAAAAATGTAAGATGTAGGACGCAAGATTAATGATTCCATATTGTCTGTTGTTTTTGTGTCGTCCACTACAATTGCAGCCAACTTCCATACAGTCGCAACAAATCCACTTTTATGTCCTCTATTTTTAATTTATAACCTAACATTACGGAATACCCCCTGATATCCATAGTTTTTGAACTGCTTTCTTTAGGTATGCCAAAGACTCCATAATCTAATCTAAGTCCCAGGATCGCCAAACTTCTGGAAAATCAAAAACACTACGGGCGCACCAAGCTAGTTTTTGTAAAACCAAAGTGAGAAATTGGGGTACAAAATGCCGTTAATACTATTGAAAATAACGGAGAACAAGCATAGAAATTGAATCTCGTGATTTTTTGGCCTTCTCGCAAAATAATTGTAATATTGCGATTAAACGATGAATAAAAAATGGGATTAGCTAAAGTAGAACTATTTACAGAAGATCAGAACGCCATATCTACTTTTGCCAAAGCATTTGGGCATCCGGCCCGTGTGGCGATACTGCAACATTTGTTTAAACTGAATGCCTGTGCGTGCGGTGACTTGGTGAACGAAATTGGACTGGCGCAACCCACCATTTCGCAGCATTTAAAAGAGCTTAAAAACTTGGGGTTGATAAAAGGAAATGTAGAGGGTGCTAGTGTCTGCTATTGCATAAACCCCGAAAAATGGGTACAAATGAAAGCTGTTATGGCAACGTTTCTTAACCAAGATTTAAACGATAATGCGAATTGTTGCTAAAAAATTTATACTTAATTATACGATTCTTACGATAAAACAATACGGCTATGAAACTATCAGAAGTAAAACAGAGTTTAACCCAATTAGAGCGCATTTGTTTTAAACTTCCCAATGGTGTTTTGGTGCCCAACCTCTTCCATGTTACCGAAGTAGGTAAAATAACAAGGCATTTCATCGATTGTGGAGGAACGGTCCGGAACGGGGAAGTGGGTAATTTCCAACTTTGGAACGCCAACGATCACGATCATAAACTGCATCCGGAAAAAATGTTAAAAATAGTTGAACTTTCAGAACGGATTATGAGCCTTGCCGATTTGGAAATTGAAGTGGAATACCAAGGAGAGACGATTCAAAAATTTGGATTGGAATTTGACGGCACCCACTTTCTGCTAACCAGTAAACAAACCGATTGTCTTGCCAAGGAAAAATGCGGGATTCCCTTAGAAAAACCAAGGATAAAACCATCAGAATTACAAAAAGCCGCTTCCACCTGTTCTCCAAATTCCGGTTGCTGTTAGTATGTAGCCAATTATCAATATAAACCTTATAAACCATGTTATTTAAAGCAATAGAAAACACTATAATCAGTTTAGATACAAGCCGTATCTTGGAGGAACGCAAAACCGTGCTTCAACCTTTAATTGATTATATACGGGATAAAGTTGCCCGTCAACAAGTTATAAGATTAAACTTTATATGTACCCACAATTCCCGAAGGAGTCATCTCTCCCAAGTATGGGCTCAGGCACTGGCGCATCATTTTAAAATTAAAAATGTCTTTTGTTATTCCGGCGGCACGGAAGCCACAGCGTTATTTCCCATGGCCGCAAAAACCTTGGAACGTTCAGGTTTTAAAATCAGCACCCTTTCGGAAGGAACCAATTCTATATACAGCATTAAGTATACCGATAACGCACACCCCATTATCGGGTTTTCCAAAACCTATGATGCCGATTTCAATCCGTCATCAAAATTTGCCGCCATCCTAACCTGCTCACAGGCAGATGAAGGTTGTCCGTTTATTGCCGGTGCGGAAAAACGTATCCCTATCACTTACGAAGACCCAAAAGTTTTTGACAACGCTCCGCAACAAGAAGAAAAATATGAGCAACGCAGTCTACAGATCGCGACCGAAATGTGCTATGTTTATTCAAAAGTGAAGTTTTGAATAAACTTAAATGGCAAAGACGAGTCAACAAGACCATTAGGTAAAAACTTCCCAAAACCCATCATTCAAAATCAATAATTACAAAATATGCCCTCAACAAAAAAGAAACTAGGCTTTTCAGACCGTTACCTTACCTTCTGGATCTTTATTGCCATGGGCTTAGGGGTCGCGCTTGGCTATTTTGTTCCAACTTTCCCTAAAATAGTGGATTCCTTTAGCAGTGGCACCACCAATATCCCCATTGCAATAGGACTCATCTTAATGATGTACCCACCATTGGCAAAAGTGAATTATGCTCTTTTGCCTAAAGTGTTCCAAAATGTGAAAATCCTCTCTATTTCCCTTGTACTTAACTGGATTATTGGCCCCATTTTAATGTTTGTTTTGGCCATTACCTTTCTACAGGATTATCCTGAATACATGGTTGGCCTTATCCTTATTGGTCTGGCACGTTGCATTGCCATGGTTTTGGTCTGGAACGATCTTGCGGAAGGCAGCAGCGAATATGGAGCAGGTTTGGTGGCCTTGAACAGTATCTTCCAAGTCTTTGCTTATAGTTTTTATGCCTGGTTGTTTATTACGGTACTTCCGCCATATTTTGGGTTACAAGGGGCTATCGTTGATATTTCTATAATCACCATTGCAGAAAGTGTAGCCATATATTTAGGAATCCCATTTGTGCTGGGCATCCTAAGCCGATTAATTTTGGTAAGGGTAAAAGGGGAGGTTTGGTACAGCAAAAAATTTATCCCAACTGTTTCACCAATAACCTTAATCGCCTTGTTGTTTACAATTGTTGTGATGTTTTCACTTAAGGGAGAGCTTATAGTTGAAATACCAATAGATGTATTGACTATTGCGGTTCCGTTACTAATTTACTTTGCTATTATGTTCTCCATTGGTTTCTTTGTGAGTAAGGCGATGGGAAACACATACGATAAAACCATTGCCGTTGCTTTTACAGCAGCCGGCAACAATTTTGAACTGGCTATCGCAGTGGCCATTGCTGTTTTTGGGATAAATTCGGGGCAAGCCTTTGCAGGGGTAATAGGTCCTTTGGTTGAAGTTCCCGCCTTGATCTTGTTGGTACGGGTTTCCTTTTGGCTGAAGAAAAGATATTATCGATCAGTGATTTGAAATTCATATTTATTAAATTTACGGCCTGTGAAAGTACGGATCCTTGCTTAAAGATTTTTGTTTCAATGAATTTTAAAAAATCGCTTGGGCAATCCGTCGTATATTGTAACAACTAATAGTTGCTGATTTTTAATTGAGTGATTAATTGTAGTAATGGGCAGAATATCCCCTTGATACCGACTTTTATGAACGTTCTCCATTTAGACACCAATCATCCTATACTTCTTGAGGGTTTAAGTGCGCTGGGTTATACCAATGAGGAGGATTACACCTCCACTAAAAGCGAAATTGAATCTAAAATTCATCTATATGATGGCCTCATTATAAGAAGCCGCTTTTCGATTGATCACTCCTTTTTGGATAAGGCTACCAACCTTAAGTTCATTGCCCGTGTGGGTGCGGGGCTGGAAAATATTGATGTGGCTTATGCCAAGAAAAAAGGGGTGTTTTTGGCCGCCGCCCCTGAAGGCAACCGAAACGCCGTAGCAGAGCATACACTTGGCATGTTGCTTTCCCTTTTTAATAAATTGAACAAAGCCGACCAAGAGGTACGTCAGGGCAAATGGGACCGTGAAGGCAACCGGGGCATAGAATTGGATGGCAAAACCGTTGGGATCGTAGGTTATGGCAATATGGGCAAAGCCTTTGCCAAAAAATTACAAGGTTTTGATATAGAAGTTATATGCTACGATATTCTGGTCGGTGTGGGTGATGCCAATGCCCGTCAGGTGGGGATTTTAGAACTGCAACAAAAAACGGATGTGCTGAGCCTTCACGTACCGCAAACGGAATTGACACTTGGAATGATAAATACCGCATTTATCAATTCCTTTCAAAAGCCCATTTGGCTGTTCAACACTTCCAGAGGTAAATGCGTTGTCACATCAGATCTGGTGAGTGCATTAAAATCAGGTAAAATTCTCGGTGCAGGATTGGATGTATTGGAATATGAAAAATCGTCCTTTGAAGATATGTTTACGGATAATACGCTTCCCGAGTCCTTTCAATACCTTATCCAAGCCGAAAACGTAATGCTCACACCCCACATAGCCGGATGGACCATAGAAAGCAAGGAAAGACTTGCACAGGTTTTAGTGGATAAGGTAAGGGGCAGATTTTCTTAATCCAAAATTTTAATTTCGTTACAACGGAGGATCCCGACAATTGCCTCTCGAGATGTATTAAACCATACATTTCGGAAGGTTTCTGTTAAATGCTCAATTACAAAAAACAGGGCTTAATGAAAAACCCTTGACAAAGCATTTCTTTGATTGAAAAATAATTATTACATTTATAAATAGTATTAACCAACATAAAACCACCATGCCAGAAGAAAACAAAGATTTAGGCGATAAGGCCAAAGATGCCTTTGATGATGCCAAAGAAAGCACTAAGGAGTTTGCCGAAGATGCAAAGGAAACAGCCAAAGACTTCGGAAACGAGGCCAAAAAGACAGCCAATGAATTTACCGAGGGCTTAAAAGGAGCCGGTGGGGAGAATAAAAAGATTTTGGCCGGTATTCTAGGAATTTTGTTTGGTGCGTTGGGAGTTCATAAATTTATTTTGGGCTACCAAAAAGAAGGTATAATATTATTGGCCATTACCCTTATTGGTTGGGCTACCAGTTGTATCGTTATAGGTTTGTTTTTTGTTTGGATTCCAGGATTGGTAGGTTTCATAGAAGGAATCATATATATTACAAAATCGGACGAAGATTTTTACAATACATATCAGGTAGGTAAAAAACCTTGGTTCTAATAGTTTAAAAAGCCAAATTCCGTTTTTGGGATTTGGCTTCTGTATTAAATTTAAAGTATGATATTGCAATATTTATTTTATAATCTAAACCCCAATTATGAACTATTATGGGGGCATTCAAAACACAAATTTTCAACAACTCCCAAAACACACTTGTATCCTTGGCAAAGGTACTGTCCCATACTGCCCGTATTGCCATATTACAATATATGGCTAAGTTCTAATTAACACAGAATTTTTTTTTCGTTATCATTATCCATGTGTTTTTCTAGCAAATTATACCATTTACAAGATGACATGCCCGGATCAATTTTACTGATCAAACGTAAAATCCGGCAACCGGATAATTGCGCCACCTTGTTTAGCCGATTCATGCGCGAGAATCCCCACACAAGTAATATTGGCCGATTGTTTTGCATTGGGATAAGGTGATTTCTTTGCCGTCAAAGCATTCACAAACTCATGTACCAAATGCGGATGCGAACCGCCATGTCCTGCGCCTTGGATAAAAGAGAGATGTTCATGCTCATCATCATATACGCCTTTGGTGGTAAAATGTTGTATTTCTTTGGGTAATAGCTTAGCGAAATCCGGACTTTCCACCTCTTCGGGAATCTCATTTTCCGGCTTTTTTGCCGTATGCACTACCAACGGATGCCCTTCAATCAATGCCCATTCTACCGACTTTTTGGAACCATACACTTCAAAACTCTCGCGATATTGACGGGCTACGTCAAAAAGGGAACGATATACCTGGGCACTTAAATCTGAGTTTCGGAATTTAATATGGGTTGTTTCTACAGCATAAGGCGAATTGTATTGCCCTATGAGTTCTTCCCGAATAGTTCCTGAACCAAAACAGGACACATATTCCGCCTCACCTCTTGTAAGCCCCAAAACAGGGCCCACGCAATGCGTAGCGTAGTGCATGGGTGGCAAACCGGGCCAATAGTTGGGCCAACCGTCCATATCCTGTTGATGGCTTGCTTTTAAAAATTGTATTTTACCCAATTCCCCCTTTTCGTACAATTCCTTCATAAACAAAAATTCCCGGGCATAGACCACGGTTTCCATCATCATATAGGTAAGTCCGGTTTTTTGGGTTAACCGAACAATTTCTTCACATTCCGCTACTGTAGTGGCCATAGGTACGGTACAAGCTACATGCTTTCCCGCCTTTAAGGCTTTTATAGATTGAATACCATGATCCGGAATGGGCGTATTTATATGAACGGCATCTATTTCCGGATCCTTTAATAATTCGTCATAGGAAGTGTACCGCTTGGCAATTCCAAAGGTATCCCCCAGTTCATTTAATTTTTCTTTATTCCGTTGGGATATCGCCACTAAATTAGCATTGGGGTGTTTTTGGTAGATGGGAATAAACTCCGCCCCAAATCCAAGACCCACTATCGCAATATTAATTTTCTTATCACTCATGTTCGTACGCTTTATGTATTAAATGTTTGTTTTAAAAATTGAAGTCCATCCGAGGCAAATTCATCCTGACTGGCAGCCATATTTTTCCAAATACAGACTGCTGCCGCCAATTCTTTAATTTCAGGGGTAAAGCTCTCTATAACAATAGCGCCTTTGTAATTTATCTCGTCCAGGCCAACTTTAAAATCGTTCCAAGGTGTAAGTCCGGTACCGGGAACACCTCTATGGTTTTCGGAAACCTGCACATGAAGTAATTTATCCCCTACCATTTTTATGGATTTCTTAATGCTTTTTTCCTCAATGGTCATATGAAAACCATCCAAAAGCACCTTAGCCTCTTTTTGATTGATGTCCGTTACCAAACGCATCACATCCTCTGCGGTATTTACCAAATCCGATTCAAAACGGTTCAAGGGTTCCAGAGCAATATCCAGTCCATAATTTGCGGCCATTTTACAAACGGAAGTCAAATTCATTACCGCCCTGTCCCACTCTATTTTTTTCTGCTCCGGTGAAACTAAGCGTGCTTTTCCTACTGCAGAATACATGGGTCCGGCCAAAAACTTTCCATCAAGTAGGATACAGAGTTGAAAGCATTTTTCAACATAATCAAAACAGTTTTGATGCACCGCAACATCGTCATGGGTAAAATCCTTGGTTGGACCAAAAGCACCACAGACAATTACGCCGAGCTGATGTTCCTCCAACGCCTTTTTAACCACATTTCCATCAATCAATGTCGGGTCTTCTACCGGAATTTCAACCAAATCATATCCCATGGCCTTTATTTTGGGAAACAAGGAAACCGATTGGGTGGTAAAAGGAGATTCCCAAAGCCATGTGCTTACGCCAAACTTTAAAGTACTTTTCATTTTTATAGATGCTATTTTGTAAAAGGATCCCTATTTTTTTTGTAAATACTAGAAACCGGTAACCAAAAAATTAGGAGGTAGCTGAAATTACTTTCATAACGCCCTGCATAATACGCCAATGCCCCGGAAAAGTACAGATAAACGGATAGTTCCCCGGGCTAGTGGGGGCAGTGAATTTAAGACTAAAAGAATCGTCCGGGTTTATGAGAGGGGTAAAGAATAGAACCTCTGTCATTTCAGGGATATAGTTCGTTTCGGCGCCTTTGGGATCCATGGCCAACTTATCAGCAGCCGCGCCCACTTTTTCTTTAGAACCTTGTTGAATAATCAATAAATTGTGCTGCATAAAATCATTGTTCTCAAAAACCAATTCTACCTGCTTACCTGCCTCAACCACAAACTCGGAAATATCAAATTTCATTTCATTTTGTATCGTTTTAATGTGAATTACGGTACTTGATGCACCGCCCTTCTGAGTGGCTGTAGCCAACAGTGCTACTTTATCCCCATAATTTTTGACCAATACTTCGGCAATGGAAGTTCCTTGAAACTGGTTGCCTTCCTTTTTTGTGTAATCTTCTTCAACTTTATATTTCCAGTCACCGTCCAAAGCCATGGATGTACTACCAATCTTAAGGAACATTTGACCCTTATTTCCATAAAGGCCGCCCCCACTACCGGTATCTTTTACCCATATAGCGATGGTGTTGGTACCCGACTTTATAATACCGCTTTTAACCATGTATTTCCGAGATTTGTCATAACCGTCAGTGCTCCCCACTTTTTGACCATTAATGTAGGTCACATCTGCATCGTCTATGGGACCCAAAGAAATCGTTGCCGCTTTCCCTGCCTCGGAAGCCGGTATTTCTATCTGCTTTCTAAACCAAACAATACCATCAATATCTAAACCGGCGCTCTCCATATACTGTGGTAATTTCATTGTTTTCCATTGGGAATCGTCCAAACGGGGGCTTTCCCAGTCTGTTTTTTCCTCTTTTGGCACGTCTAGCTTGGGTTTAAGGTTTCTTACTTCACCTATAAATCCGGCACTGTGCTTTGCTCCGGCAGCATATAGTGCTTTGGATAACCATGTATCGATTTCTATTCCTTCCTTTTGGCTCAGTGCATAGAGCTTTTGACCCACTTCAACAGAGGGTTCCCGCTCTGCAAAATAGAGCAAGGTAGCCAGTTGTACCCCCGGATCTACGTCATTTAAAATATCGGATTTTAAAAACAGATTGTCCGTATCCGAATTTCTGGGCAGTATTTGTATCGCCGCTTTCCGTACGGCAGCATCTTCATTTTTAAGGGCATTCTTAACTACTTCCAACGCCTGTGCTTCTGACGGAATAACGCCAAGGCCTTCCAAGGCCCACAGACCATGCAATGCTCCGGCATTAAGACCTAAAGCATCCGGTTTACTTTCCTTTATGGCCGAGTACAAAGCCGGTAAGACCGATTTATCACCCTTTTCCACCAATAAGCGCTGGGCTGTCATGCGCCAAAACATATTGTCGTTGGAAAGGGCCGCAACCAATGCCTTGGGCTTGTTTTTGTCCAAAGAGGTAAGGCCATTTGTCGATTCCTTTTTTGGTTGTACACGCCATATTCTGCCTTTAGACCTGTCCCGCAAGGGATTGATATATGCATTCCCTTCGCCGTTCTCAGCATCGTAACCTCCTCTTTCGGCTTTTGGAGTAGGGTTGTGCTGTATGATAAAGTTGTACCAATCCAACACCCAAACATTGCCGTCCGGCCCCACTTTTGCTTCAACCGGGGAAAACCATTCATCGGAACTGGCAATAAGATTTCCCCCATCTTTTTCTATATACCCGGCACCATCTTTTATGATTTTGGCAATATGCACTACGCCTCCCGTGGGTTCGCAAACAAAGGCCACTTTGTTCCAATAGTCACTCGGAAAACTGCGGGCGGTATAAAAATGATGCCCCGCAGCGGCGGTAAAACCCCCAAAAACGTCCACCTGACGCACGTTTGGCGTAATGGTTTTCATATCATAATGTCCGTCTATTTTACCGCTGCCTTGAGCAGGAATACCCTCAACGTTCGCAAAACTAGCGTTGGGAATGCCCACAAAAACGCTGTGGGTATTATTGGCTGTAGAGGCAAATAGGGCATTATCTTCCGTAATGCCCAAACCCCAGGTATTGTTGCTGGTGCTGGTTACAAATTCAAAATCGGTAAATTGAGTATTAAAGCGATATACCCCTTGCCGAAATTCATAGGGTTTACCAAAGATTTCACCCTTGAAACCGGAATACCCCAGTACCCCGTATATCTTGTTATCGATACCATTCTGAAGGTTAGACGGCCCTGCATGGGTATCAAAAGTACCCCAACCATCAATGATAATTTCTTTTATATCGGCCTTATCATCGCCGTCCGTGTCTTTAAGAAACAAGAAATGAGGTGCTTGCGATACAATAATTCCCCCATTGGCAAAGGCGAAACTCGTGGGTATATTTAAGCCTTGGGCAAAAACCGTAAACTTATCCGCTTTTCCATCGCCGTTGGTGTCCTCGCATATTTTTATACGATCGTCTCCCTGACCTTTATCGTCCCGAACAGTGTTGGGATAATCCACCGTTTCTATTACCCAAAGCCTTCCCCTTTCGTCCCAATTCATGGCTATCGGATTTATGATATCCGGCTCCGATGCAAACAATTGCGCCTCAAAACTGGCCGGCACCTGTATCAGTTTGGCAGATTCTTCCGGAGACAAAGGGAGCTGGTATTTTGGTGCAGGATCTCTTTTTTCATAGTTCGGAATATTGGCCCGCTCTTCATATTGCAGTAATGGGATGTCCTTTACAAATCCTTCCCAATTTTTCTTGGCATTGGCATCTACTGCCCATAAAATCCCTTCTTTAATTAATTTTTGAAAACCCGGTTGGTTCCAAGTACGTTCATCATGGCCATATGCGGTGTAGAATACCTTTCCTTTGCCGTATTCCTTCACCCAAGTCCAAGGCTCTTTATGATCTCCCTCTACCCGCTCCATCAGCACCGTTATATCTTTGGCAAGATTGTTATGAACATAGGTCTCATCCCAGGTAGAAAATTCTTCCAAATTTTGTGTGATAGGATGTGTTTTATCCAAAATTGTGGTCGTAAATGTTCCTGTTTCGTGGCTCATAAATTGCCCACCTACCATAGCCACATAGTCCGGGGAATTCCGAAAACAGAAGCTGGCACAATGAATTGGAATAAAAGCCTTACCTCCGGATACAAAATCCAGTAACGCCTTGTCCTGTGAGGGCGTAATGCTATCGTGGTTGGCATAAATGATGAGACCGTCATATAAAGCTAATTTTTCGGTATTGAGGTCGTCCGGACTCTCCGTATAGGTAATGTTAATGCCACTTTTGGTGAGTGCCGATGCCAAAATGGGCATGTACGCATTAGAATTATGATGCGCTAACGAGTGTCCTAAGAACAAAATTTCAAGTCGGCGAGGTTGATCGTCTAATTGTGCCTTGGGTGAGGATTTGCAGCCAATTATTGCGGCGATAACAATAAGGGAATAGCATAATTTAGTAAATAAAGATTTCATTTTTGGGCATATTTAAGTCGTATCAATTTTACTGATAAATATCATAAAAATAGGACTGTATTCTATCGTATATTGACTTTATTATATCACATTATTTTAATTTATAAGATTTTAGCGGTAAATTAGTATCTTATATTGCCTATTAGACAACCGAAATATTCAATTAACCATTTGAAATCTGCCCTTCAAAAATCGCCCATCCCGGCTAACCATGCCTTAGTAGCCCACTACTTGGAGCAGCCCTTTTTTGATCCCAACTGGCACTTTCATCCCGAATACCAACTGTTTATGGTTTTGGAAGGTAGCGGAACCCGGTTTATAGGAGATCATGTTAAACAGTTTAAAAAAGGAGAAATTACCTTCTCAGGACCCAATTTGCCTCATTTGTGGCGAAGTGATCAAGATAATAAGAGATCGGAAAAGAATTTCAATGCCAAAGGTATCGTAGTCTACTTTGGAGGAAATCTTATCAGTGAAAACCTGATGCAAAAAGAAGAGATGATTAAACTACGGCAGCTTTTTAAAAAGAGCCTCCGTGGTATGGACATTTTCGGTAAAACAGCAAAAAAGGTAGGTGTTATGCTCCGAAACCTCATTCGACAGGAAGGATTTGAGCAAGTGTTGGAGTTACTTAAAATAGTAAACCTTTTGGCCAAATCCAAAGAATACACCCTTCTGGCAAGTCCGGGCTATACCAATTCTTTAAAAGAAGGCGATACAGATCGGATGAATAAGGTATATGCGTACGTCATGAAAAGCTTTAACCAAAAAATAAGTGTTTCGGAATTGGCTGCTCTTACCAATATGACCCCGACTTCATTTAGCCGTTATTTTAAAATCCACGCCAATAAAACCTTTTCAGAATTTCTCAGCGAGATTCGTATCGGACATGCCTGTAAGTTATTGATTGAAAAAAAAAGAAACAGCTCTCAAGCCTGTTATGAAAGTGGCTTTCATACCTTGTCTAATTTTAACAGACAGTTTAAGGCTATTATGAAAAGAACGCCCATTGAATACCAAAAGGAGTATTTTGATAAATTGAGTAGTTAGGTACAACAGGTACTATGGCACAAGGGCAAAATCGCCCTCCAAGGACGTTGCCGAGCTACCGCCGATAAAAACCTTAAAATCTCCCGGCTCTGCTTCCCATTTATTATTGGCCGTATGAAATTGTAAGGTTTTTTGGTCTATGGTAAATGTTACTTTTTTAGATTCCCCGGTTTTTAAATCTACAAGGGCAAAATCCTTTAGCTCCATAACAGGCCGGGTACTACTTCCCACCATATCTCTTATATACAACTGAGCCACCTCTCTGCCAGTAAATGCCCCCGTATTTTTAATATTAAAAGAAGCTTCTAATTGTTGGCCAATTTGAAAAGACGCAGCACTTAGGTGCAAGCCCGAATACTCGAATTTAGTATAACTTAATCCATGCCCAAACGGATAGAGCGGCTCGTTACTATCGTCCATGTAGTGCGACCAAAACACGATGCCGTTCCCCGGATTGGTGGGCCTTCCTGTAGCTTTATGGTTGTAATAAATAGGTACTTGCCCTACATGTTTGGGAAAGGTCATGGGTAATTTACCACTAGGATTATAATCACCATAAAGCACTTCGGCAATGGCATTTCCACTTTGGCTACCCAAGTGCCATGTTTCCAAAATGGCCGGGATATGCTCGGCGGCCCAAGGAATAGTAAGTGGTCTTCCATTCATTAAAATCAGAACAATTTTCGTGTTTACGGCGTAGACGGCTTCCAGTAATTCCTGTTGAAGTCCTGGCAAATTCAAAGATACCCTGCTGCGCGCTTCCCCGGTTTGAAAGCCATGTTCGCCTAGAACCATAAGTACTACATCTTTACCTTTGGCTACTGCCACCGCTTCTTTAATACCCGCTCTATCAGTGGTGTTGATCTTAGTCTCAGTAATAAAATTGGTTTCTCCTACAGTAAGCGCCACACCTTTGGAATAGGCTATTTTATTATTTGGGTAGTGTTGCAATCCCTCAAGAACGGATACCGCACTATGATCATCCGCAGCAATGCGCCAACTCCCCAAAGGACTGTTCTTATCATCAGATAAATCGCCTATAACGGCAATTTGTAGGCCTTCTTTTTTTAAGGGAAGTAATGATGCTTCATTTTTTAACAATACTATCGATTTTTTGGCCATATCCAAAACAGCAGCATTATTTTCGGCACTGCCTACAATTTCTTTTTCACGGGATTCATCACAATAGGCAAAGGGATCATCAAATAAACCCAATTCGTATTTCACCCTTAAAATGCGTTTCACGGCATCGTTAATATAGGCGATATCTACCTTGCCTTCTTGAACCAGCGCTTCCAGGTGCTCTACATAGATATAAGATTCCATGTCCATATCCGATCCGGCGTTTATGGCCAATTTACCTGCTTCTTTGGCATCCTTTGCAAAACCGTGTGGAATCATTTCACGGATAGAGCCCCAATCGGAAACTACAAACCCCTGATAATCCCATTCTTTTTTAAGTACCTCTCTTTGTAAAAAGGCATTTCCCGTGGTGGGGATACCATTTAGGTCGTTAAAGGAATTCATAACCGTTTTGACATCGGCATCGATGGCAGCCATAATTGGTGGAAATATGATATTGTACAAAGTAGAAGTGCCCACATCTACTGTATTGTAATCCCGTCCGGCTTCTGAAAAGCCATATCCTGCAAAATGCTTGGCGGTAGCTGCTATTGTATGTGTTGCCGCCAAATCATCGCCTTGAAATCCTTTTACCCTGGCATAGGCAATTTGGCTGCCTAAAAACGGATCTTCACCGGCACCTTCCATAACCCTACCCCATCTGGCGTCTCTTGAAATATCAATCATGGGAGCAAAGGTCCAATTGATGCCACTTGCGGCAGCTTCTGCTGCGGCCATTTCGGCCGACTTTCGAATAGCAGTCATATCCCAGCTGGCAGCTTCGGCTAACGGAATAGGGCTAATGGTTTTGTACCCATGAATAAGATCGAAACCTATGATTAACGGTATTCCCAAACGGGTTTCTTCCACGGCTATTTTTTGAACTTTCCGAACTTCAGCAGCCCCGCGAACGTTGAGCATAGACCCTACCATACCCGATTTTAAATGCTCGTATTTTTTGGCTGCATCGCCTTCCTTCGGTACTGGTCCCGTAACGTTCCAAAACCCATTGTACTGGTTCATTTGCCCAATCTTTTCTTGAAGTGTCATTAGCTGTAGAAGGGAATCTACTTTTTGGTTTATAGCTACAATTGCAATGGTTTCGGGTTTTGCGGTAGTTTGACAAAAACCATAGCCACAAAGAAAACTCACACAAATAAAAAAAAGGTATTTCATTTTTGGTTGATTAATTAACGTTTTTAAAATATAAGGACGTGCCACTTTGGCCAGTGCAAAATGTTGGGTTTACTTATGCCATCTTTCAATTTTTAAAGACACTGAGTGTACTTCTATTGTTAACTTACTTTTGAATTTTTTACTAACTTAATGATTTTAAGCAGAACCATATTTTTAGAAACCATTTATGAAAGCCCATAATAGGGATTGGGTAAATTCCGACTTTAAAGTGAACGTTATCCCAAAGCTACTTAGAACGAAAAAGGGGATGAAGTGGCTAGCATCAACCCCTCTTTTCTACTAACCACTACTTCTCTAACTTAACACTTTTATTGATAAACCCTAATGTAATCTACTTCCATGGTAGATGCTACAAAAGCAGGATCTATGGCACCTCCAAAGTTGCCGCCCATTGCCACATTAAGAATAAAAAAGAAATTCTTATTAAACGGTAAATCGGGGCTATTGCTAACGGTGTGAAACACATCACCATCTACAGAAAAGGATATTGAGGTGGCTGTCCATTCCATACCGTATACGTGAAAAGCATCGGATGCGTCAGATACAATTACAGAACCTGTTCGCCCGTTGCCCCCAAAATTATTGGGGTCGTGGGTAGTTGCGAAAATTCGGTTTTGCTGATTGCCCACATGTTCCATAATATCTATTTCACCTGCGGCCGGCCAAATATTGGTCTCAAAATCGGCACCCAAGGTCCAAATTGCAGGCCAAGTACCTCCTCCGGTAGGCAGTTTGGCTCTTACTTCGACTTTGCCGTATTGAAACTCAAATTTCTGATGACTTTGAATTCTTGTAGACGTATAATTGCTACCACTAAAACTTTCGGATTTGGCCGTAATTTTTAGAAACCCATCTTCCACAATTACATTTTCCGCACGGTCTGTATAGTATTGAAGTTCATTATTACCCCAGCCATTTTCTCCGGTTCCAAGATCAAAATTCCACGTCGTTGGATCGGGAGCCCCTGGGACATCAAATTCTTCAGACCATATCAATTCATCAAATGTGGCCTCTTCCCCACCGCCAGTATCTCCCTGCGCTTCTACGGGTGTTGTAGTAAAGATATGATACCAGGCTAAATTTGAATCCAGGCCATCTACGGTACGAACTACCAATCTATTTTCCGAGATTTCTAAAATTTCATAAGATGATGAGCTTATAAAGTAACCCATAAAGCCTCCATTGGAGAAATTGAGAACTGTTCCTCTGGGTTGAAAAGCCGGGTCTCCCACCAAACTCCAGTCGGTTTCTGAAGGTGCCAAACTCACATTTCGGGTACCCGAAGTATCAAAGTCGAAACAGGCATCTTGCCCGGCACTTTGTCCTAGTACGCTTTGCTGGTGGGCACCGTTAAAAAATGTTTGTCCGTTGTTATTGAGTTGATACGTAAACTGACCTTGGGCATTTAATGAAAATGTAAGCTCATCATTGCATAGACATTGACTTATATCACTACAGATTTGAAAAGGCGAAGCGGCAAAAAATGCCGGAAACCAATGTTGAGTGGGGGCCGGATTTATCTGCTGATCGAAGGCCAAGGTAGGCCCTACACCGAGGTGGCCATTTTGGGAAACAGCCCAATACCATGTTTTGGAGCCTCCGGAAATTACGGTACCCTCTTCGTCAACATTTCCGCCAGATAAGAATTCTAACACCTCATTATCCGAAAAGCTGCTCTCTACGGTTACCTGTAATGAAACCGAACTACTTGCGCCACCGGCTCCAAATGCAATCACCGAATAATCGTAAGTGTTGAGCCCGACTCTTGTAAAACGTTTCGTTGTTTTACCACCAGAAGCCACTTGTGTGGTGCCATCATTGAACTTAAATGTGTAGGTTATCGCATTATCTGCGGAAGCCGTAAAAACGACTATTCCGGAACCATCGGTACTAATGTCTGCCTCCACATTGAGATTTGATGGTACGGTTATAAGTCCCAAACTTGGTTCATCTTCCTGACAAGCCGTAAGCAGGCTTAGCAGGAAAAATAGGAATCCATATTTTCTATAATTTTTCATTGATTTTCTTTTATCGATTCTAGTTACGTTTCCTTTGTAGGACTGCTGACCATCTTTTTATGTTCATACTTCAGTTTACGAATAGGGGATGTCTTAAACGCGGCACTAATTATAAAAATACACATTATCCACAAAGACGGTATTCGCAGCGTTGGGAGCCCCAACATAAATCAATTGGGCGATATTATTCCGCGTCGTGAGTCCGACGAAATCCGTTAGCGGAATATCCAAGCTCACCCATTGGCCTTGTGGCGGATTAGAAATCGTAATCTCATGCTCCGTATCATCACCTCCGCCAAAAGCGGCATCAGCGCCAAAATCTACAAGTTTTATTTTAAATTCTGTGGCGTCTGCCGTCCATATATCTGTTCTGAAATGCGTCATGGCACTTGCATCGATCTGATTGGCTACTGTTTCGATGCCTACAAAACTTAATGCACTGTATTTTTTTACTTCATTACCGGCGATGGAGACCTCCTCTAAGGTAGCATCGGACCATACAGTTCTCCATGTATCCACGGGAACGTTGGTATAGGCTTCACTAAACATAGAAATGACATTTGCCTGCGCCTGCCCTGGTGTTGGAGCTGCTATGGCAGGCTCTGTTGGCAACGCACCTCCTGCATTTTCATTATAGAAATACACATTGTCTACAAATACCGTATTTGCGCCAAATGGTGCACCTACATAAATAAGTTGGGCTATATGTTCGCGGGCCGTGAGTCCCGTAAAATCACTTAACGGAATATCCAAGCTCACCCATTCGCCTTGTGCCGGGTTCTCGATGGCAATTTCATGCTCGCTATCGTCTCCTCCTCCAAAAGCGCCATCTGCCCCAAAATCAACTAATTTAACATTGAATGCGGTAGCATCTGCTGTCCAAATATCCGTTCTAAAATGGGTCATTTCACGGGCATCTATCTGATTCGCTACGGTTTCAATGCCTACAAAACCCAACGCACTGTATTTTTTAACTTCATTTCCGGCAATGGTAACCTCTTCCAAGGTAGCATCGGACCATACGGTGCGCCATGTATCAACGGCAACATTGATATACGCTTCGCTAAAAAGAGAGATAACACTGCTTTCTGGATTTGAGGGATTAGGGGCCGCTTGGGTAGGTTCATTACTAACATTTGCACTGCTGCCTTTGGCAATATCATCTATAAAAAATGTGCCCGCTGTATTTCCGGGGCCGTCTATAAAGATAACCATGGTAGCGTATTGGCCTTCTGGAACAAAAGGTTCGCCAACCCCTTGATTACCATCTATAAAACTTTTTATAGCGTTAGCAGCAAAGTCAAAACTAATTTCTTCCCAACCGGAGCCACCGTGATTGGAAACCACCTCGTTTTCGCGTTCGCCATTTAACCCGCCTTCAAATTTCAACAAAATAGGTACCGCCACTTGCGACCAGAATTTCAAGGTGATGGTTTTGTCGGGAGTACTAAAATCGACTGGTGTTCCCAGATTAAAGGCACCGCCCTCAAAGGCGTTACCTGCATTTGTAATGGCACCAACATTAGAATTTTGGGGATTGGCACCGGATGGATCCGGATTGGCCACGACCTCAAAACTTGCCCCATTAAAGGTTACAAAATCATAATTTACCAAAGGATCATCAAAAGTAATAGGCAAGGAAACGGCATTAGATGCACCGGTAATATCTACAAGCACCGAACCTTCAGTGGTGCCTGCTCCGGCACCTCTGGCTACTACCCTAACGGTATATTGACCTACCTCGGCATACACATGCGTAGCGGTTTCTCCTGCCATGATAGTTGTGGGATCTTCATTTTCTACATCCCCAAAAAATACATCAAAAACAGTGGCATTTGTTGCCGTTGGGCTTACGGTAACTTCGAACGGATTATTGTTGGACTTCGCCACGCCCAGTACTAAATTAGAAGGTGTTTGGAACGATATATTTACCACCCGAGCCAGTTCGCTGGTAAGACCGGTAAGTCCTACCGCCACAATGCGCAGTGTAAATTCACCTTCTGAATAGGTATGCTCTACCGTATCACCAGGTGCTAATTCAGTAGCTATTTCCCCTTGGGTATCTCCAAAAAAGATACGAAATAAAATGGCTCCTTCGGCTGTGGGAGTAACAGTAACGGTGCCAGAATCGTCTTGAGCAATATTAAAAACCGCATTGACATTGGTAGGTGCCGATACCTCCTGTAGGGCAAAAGAGGTATCATCGTCTGAACAGGAATTGCCCAAACCAATGGCAAGGAAAAGAATTAAAAGGCGTTTAAAGGTTTTCATCTGTTTCTTTTTTTATTGATTTTTATTGATCTGATAAATTAATTTTTTGCGTACTATTTGGTACCGCTATGCTTTTTGGTTTACAAAAATTAATAGCCAGGATTTTGGGGCCAACGATTGCCTGCCAATTCAATTTCAATGGCCGGAATAGGGAACAACTCGTGCTTACCCTGTTGAAAACCATCAATTTCCTGAGCAGCACGACCAGTGCGCACCAAATCGAAAAAACGATGTCCTTCACCTACCAATTCTACTCTTCGTTCTTTGTAAATTGCCGTTGTCAGGGCTTCACCTGTGGCGGTAATATTGGGCAAAGCAGCCCTTGTTCGCACCCTGTTCAAGAATTGTTGTGCTTTTGTGTCATCTATATTACCTCGGTTAAAAGCCTCGGCCGCCATTAGCAATACATCAGCAAATCGGATGGCTCTATAGTTGTTGGGATTGGTGAGGTTGGCATCACCGGTATTTAAATCGCCTTGGAGCGCAATATATTTTCTGTTATAAAAACCAGTGTGTTCAAAGCCTTCGGAAAAAGATACACTTGGATTTTGAGCCGCCCATGTATTAATATCTAAAATGGCCACATCTCTCCGCACATCGCCTGGTTCAAATTCATCAAAAGCTTCCTGGGTGGGCACATTAAAGCTAAATCCAGAGTCAAAGATGGGGCCGGTGTAATTTCGAATTCCGTTAAAGCCCACAGCCACGTTGCCCTCACTACATTGCAGACATCCAAAACCGGCACCTTCTACGTCTGTGTATTGTACTTCAAATACCGATTCTATATTATTTTCATTGTCATTTTCAAAAATAGTACTGTAGTCGCCTACCAGATCATAAGGGCCATTGGTAATTAATCCCTCCAGTACATTGGCCGCCTCCGAAAACTTATTCTGAAAAAGGAGTACTTTACCCAATAAAGCCTCTGCGGCGCCTCGTGTAACTCTGCCTGTTTCATTCTGTACAAAGGGAAGATTTGCTGCGGCAAATTGGAGGTCTTGTTCTATTTGTGCATAAACCTCTGCCTTTGGTGTCCTTTCTACAACATCTTGCTCACCGAACAGAAAGCGTTTATCTACAGCAAGGGGAACATCACCAAACCATTTTACCAATTCAAAATAGTAATAGGCTCTAAGGAAAGTAGCTTCTGCCAACACCCTTTCTTTGCCTGGAAAATCGGTTTTATCTTTAAATTCCAATATAAAATTGGCCCTATTAACTCCTGCGTACATCCAACTCCATATATCGCGTAGTTGCTGGTTTACGGGGGTATGGATCATATCATCTATTTCCTGTATTCCGGGAACATCAGTAGCACTTTCGCCTCCGGCAAGGGTGTTATCCGAGGCGATTTCGCCCAGCATTACATTGATGTAGGTAGACTGTAATAAATCATAGGCTGCGATTAAAGCATCCTGATAGTCGGCCTCGGAGTTAAAAAAACTCTCGGAATCTTCATTAAACGAGTCCACATCTACAAAATCATCACTACAGGATAAGGTTACTATTCCGGCAGCAAATAGTACAAATAAAAACCTCATGGGTGTATGTTTTTTTATCATCACAATTAAAATTTAAGGTTTAGCCCAAGCATATACATTGTTGGAATAGGATAAAATCCCTGATCAATGCCCGCTCCAATGGGGTCGCCAGAGGATGCACTAGGGTCGAAACCCCGGTATTCGGTCAACGTAAAAAGGTTATTGGCGGCCATGTAAAATCTAAGTTTTTCTACGCCTATTCTATTTATAATAGTTTGTGGCAGGGTGTACCCTAGCTGTACATTTTGTAGCCTAATGAACGAACCATCTTCCACAAAAAAGTCGGAGAACAGGTTATTTTGCGTGGCACCTGTGGTTACCCTAGGGTATTTGTTGGTAGAGCCTTCGCCCGTCCATCGATTTAGGGTGAATACCGATCGATTAACCAATGGCTGATTTCTTTCGTAATTACGGACAATATCGTTACCTACCGAAGCAAAGGCATAAGCGCCAAAATCCCACTGCTTATAGTTAAAGGAAACATTTAAACCCATAGTGGCATCGGGAATGGGGCTGCCAATTTGGGTGCGATCATTAGAATCTATAATTCCGTCTACATTGGTATCTACAAAACGAAGATCCCCGGGAGCAGCATTGGTTTGCCGAGCATGCCCATCCACTTCGGCCTGATTTTGAAAAATACCATCGGTTTGCAATCCGAAGAAGTAACCAATTGGTTTTCCCGCCTCCATACGGGAAGGCGGCTCTTGACCAACACCAAAGGAGCCCCCCGAAATAAAGCCCACACCGTTATTTACGGAAAGAACCTCATTATCCAGAAAAGTGACATTGTAATTAATACTGTATGAAAAATTATCGGAAGGACTGTCGGCAAAACCTATAGCAAATTCAAAACCTTTGTTTTTTACTGTTCCCGCATTTACAACCGGTGGGGAAGATCCTGGTGCCGCCGCACCCAATATACCTGAAACAGGGGGCTGCAACAGCAAGCTTTCGGTTCGCTTTGTAAAATAATCGGCAGTGATGTCTACTTTATTATCGAACAACTTTATATCAACACCTATGTCTAATGTTTTCTGTTCCTCCCATTGAATTTCTGGATTGGACAGTACGCCTACTGCTTTGCCAAATACCAGGGCATTATTGAACACATAAGCAGCCTCACCACTTAGCACTGACCTAAAAGCATTGCCCACTATTCTGTCGTTACCCACGATACCATAACTTCCCCGAAATTTTAAGAAATTGATAGTTTTACTGTCCTTTAAGAAATTTTCTTCGGAAACGAGCCATGCCGCAGATCCGGATGGGAAGTATCCGAACTTATTGTTCGGGCCAAACCGTGTAGATCCGTCGCGCCGGATAATACCCGATAAAATATATTTTCCTTGATAATTGTATTGCAATCTGGTAAAATAAGACAGTAGTCGCTCCTTGAAACGACCGCTTAGACCACTATCTAAAAGACCGTTTCTTTGGTCTACGGTGTCTTCTATTCTGGCTTCAGAAAATATCACAGGATTTTCAAAAAATCCTTGTGTGCTTCCCGAAAAAATACCTCTGGTGTCAAAAACAGACATCCCTAAAGTAGCCTTTATATTGTGATCTTGACCCAGTGTTTTATCGTAGTTTAAAAAGGCGTCAAACGTATAATCTTTGAAAATATCTTTATTAACCGATAATGAAGGGCGTCCAGAATTGTTGAACACCTTACCCGAGCCGAAAAAAACGGTAGGCGAAAAATTTCTTCCTTCGACTTCCGCATAATTGAACTGCAAACTGGTTTCTGCTGTAAAATCTTTTAGAAACGTATAGGTCAGGCCTATTTTACCACTGATTTTATCTACATCGGTACCATTAAAGGTATTTGCGATTTGCGCTAAGGGGTTAATGACCTCGTTTCCTAAACCTTCCGCAAGCGTAAAATCGCCATTAGGCTGCCGTACCTGAAATGTGGGGGCATTGTTTAGGGCATTGAACAATACAGAACCAATAGCATTTTCCGCTAAGGTTTTTCTTGTAGTACCGGTATATATTGCATTGGCAACAAGTTTTACGTTGTCCAACAAATCCGAATTGAAATTTATTCGTGTGGTATATCTCCTAAAATTAGCTTTGGGACCTCCGACGATACCATCTTGCGTTAAAAGAGATGCACCAAAAGAATAAGTGGATTTTTGCGTGCCTCCACTTAAGGTAATATTGTGGTTGAATACCGGAGCTCGCTGAAAAACTTGCTTTTGCCAATCGGTTCCGGCACCCAATCCAGAGAGATCTGGAAACGGAAGACTACCTCCTCCGGCAGCGAAAGCTTCGTTGACAAGAACTGCGTATTCCGTGGCATTCAATACCGGAATTTCCCTTGAGGTTTCTTGCACCCCCCCATAGGCATCATAACTTATTTTTAGACCCGTGTTTTTGCGTCCGGTTTTGGTGGTAATTAACACTACGCCATTGGCTGCCCTAACCCCGTATATCCCAGCAGTGGCATCCTTTAAGATATTGATACTTTCTATATCTCCCGGATTTACCACACTTAGGTCTTCTATAACGTTACCATCTACCAAAATAAGAGGCCTGTTATCACCGTTGGTGGAGATACCCCTAATTCTGATATTTGATCCACTTCCCGGCGAACCGGATGCTGAGGTGACCTGTACCCCGGCCACCTGACCTTGCAAGGCCTGTTCTATACGGACCGGATTTAAATCTTCGATGGTTTCCGAACTTACTACCGATACGGCTCCAGTGAGTTCCTTTTTCTTTTGGGCACCATAGCCCACCACTATAACTTCATCCAACGCATTAAAATCGGCCTCTAAACGTATCTGTAAAGTGGAGGTGTTGGTTAGCGTCACCTCTTTGGTTACAAAACCCAAGTAGGAAAAAACGAGAACATCCCCCGCGGAAACCGAATCAAAAGTAAAATTTCCGTCAAAATCGGAAGTAGTTCCTCGGGTAGAATTCTTAAGCACTATGTTTACGCCCGGAAGCGGTTCATTACTATCGGCAGCCGTAATTGTACCGTTAATGGACAGTTGTCCCCACAAAAGGGATGGGAAGACACTAAAGCAAATAACAAAAATAAGGTACCTCATGCGTTGTGATTTTTGAAACTACAATATAGGTACAACCATTAGGGTCAAAATAAAATTGACCACTACAAAAAATATACAATTACAAAAAAAAGACTCAATTAATGCGATATCCTTATTTATATAAGGATTATAATCTCTTTTTAACATTTCAATTTAGAGTCTCTTTTTAGGATATGTAGGGATAAATAGGTGCTTTGTATAGGTAATGTAGTGGTATTTTTGGCATAGGGGAATTTTATAATTCTAAAATATAACTCGTAAGACTGGTTTCGTGCGGTAATTCCATCTTTTTTCGGAGTCGGTAGCGTTTTACTTCTACACTTTTAGCAGAAATATTCAGTAGCGGTGCAATTTCTTTAGAGGCCAAATTTAGGCGAAGATAGGCGCAAAGTTTTAGGTCATTCGGGGTTAAATCGGGGTGTAATTGTTTTATTTTCTTTAAAAATTCTTTATCCGTATTGTTAAAGGCCTCTTCAAAAAATTTCCAGTCGTCTTCGTTGTTAATATTCTTGTCTATGGTGCGAATGACTGAATTTATCTGATGCTTACCTTCTGAATTTTTTAATTGTTCCTTTATCGTACTTAAAAATTCATTCTTCTTGATAAGACTCATTGTAGATACTGCTAATTCGCGATTTTTACTATCAATTTCTTGCGCAAGTTTCTCGTTTTCTACCTGAACTATTTTTTTTAATGCTTTTAGTTTTTTACGCTTTACCTTTTTCTTATTTTCCTTTACGAGTTGCTCCTGCTGTTTTCTATAATACCCTTTATACAACTTATGTACCACAACCGAAATGATAACACCAGTTAAAAAATAGAATATAATGGCCCAAATGGATAAATACCAAGGTTTTGCAATTTCAAATTCAAAAGAACTTACATTGGCAGAAAAGGTATTTCCAATTTTGGCCCGGACGGTAAAAGTGTAAATGCCGTAGGGTAAATTATTAAAAGTGACCTCCGGGATTGTGCTCCATTTGCTCCATTCGTTATAAAGACCCGTCAATTTATATTGATAAGTTACCTCCGTGTACTTATCATATTCCGGAACACTGTATAAAAAATGAATGTTATTTTCTTTAAACTTAAACTTGTTTTCAGTGCCAAAAGCAACACGCCGCTCTTCCTTTTCTAAGAAGGAAGTCCATACCGCATCGATATGGATGGTATAATCTTTTTCTTTTAGCTTAGCTAAATCTAGGGCTACATACCCATTGGATGTCCCAATTAAATAATGCTGATCTTTCAAAAATGTAAGGCTTTCAAAGCCCAAGACCCCCATGCTTTTCCGAAAAGAAGCGGGTATTGCTAGCTTTAAAGTTTTTGGGACATTTTTGAACTTATCCGGAGCCACAATCAAAATATTATGCTCGGAAAACCCCCAAAGACTTTTAGAATTGGGGTCCGGCACTAAGATGCCTATGGGGTGCTCATCATTTAAAAAGAAGGCTTGCGTTAACAGGGTATCTAACTTAAATTGCTGTTCCTTATCAATATAGGTGTAAATACCCCTGTCGCTACTGTATAATATGCGAGATTCGTATCTTACTAAACTGGCTCCTCCACCGTGAGGTTCTTCTCTGTTGATGGCGGTTATTTTATTAAAATTCCGATCAATACCAATCGTATACACACCCTTGTATTCGTGGTTTACCAACAACTTATCTGGGGCAATAAACTCAAAAAAACGACTGGAAATATCAAAACCGTCAATTTTGTTACGAAAGCCCCAGCGTTCATTTTGGTAATGAAGGACACTTAGACCATTATAATTGCCCTGAAGTAGTAAACTATCCTTGCCTTCAATTTCTTTTATCTCCCAGGTTCCCGGAAATTGAGAAATAGAAATGGCCTCACCGCCATTAATCATAAATGTGCCTTTATTATGGCCACAAAATAAACGACCTTTTATTTCACGTAAACACCATACCTGTCCTTCGGTTTTAGGGATCAATCGAAACGAATCGTCTTCCTTTTGCATGTTTTTATAGAACAGACCCTGGTTGGTGCCTAAATACAAGTTACCTTCAAAGATTTTAGCCGCGTAAACCACCCCTAATTTTCCCACTTCATCGCGAAATTCGGTGAATGGGGAGTTCATGTTTATAACGCTGATGCCATTGTCCAATCCTAACCAAAGATTGCCTTCTATGTCTTCATATATGGCCAGTACAGTGTTGTCGTTAAGTCCTTTTTCTTTATTGATATGCCGAATGATTTTGCCCGTTTGATCTATCTGGTACATTCCGTTGGAAATGGTGCCTAAAATAATGCTTCCATCCTTTAACTGAAGACTGCTATAAATGTTGGACGGCTGCCATTCCGTATTCCATTCGGTCAGGCTATCGGTATTTAAAAAATAAAAAGTGCCATGTTCGGTGAGCAGCAAGGGCTTGTCTTCTACCTCCATAATTCCGATGATGATATTTTCCTTTACCACCGGATGATCGGAAACTAACACGGCTGTACCATGTTCAATTTTGAATAAGCCAATGTTTGCCTTCTGAAAAAACACTTCGTCCTGTAGCTTAAAAATACGCGCCCTTGTAGATTTTGAGTCTATTATTTCCATGCTTTCATCGACCGTATTGTAGACGTAAATACGTTCAAGCGATTGGAACAAAACCCAACTATCGTACTGAAGTATGTTCCAAAACTGTTCGTCTTCTATTAAAGGAACTTGGAGATCCGCAGTCAATGAATGATATAATAGCTGCCCCAGCGCATCTTTTTCCCAAAAACCAAACTCCATATAACAGCCGGTATAGATTCGATTTTCATGGGACCTTACCGACCTAATCACTGAGCCATTAGGTGAGGTATACAATTTCCAAACGGCTCCATTGAATGTTAATAAGCCACCATTATTGGCTACATATATGTTTTTATTGACGGATTGGGACAAACCCCAATTTTGATTTTCGGCACCATACTGAAGCGGCGCATAGTTTTGTATCGGGGGTAGTGCTTGTGCACATAGACCCACGGCAAAAAACAAAAAGGCACACTTTAATAACATATAGCTAAACCTATCTTATCCATAAATATACCATTATCGATGTTATTGGTGCTTATTTCGAAAAGACAATTTAAGATTTCTTGAGACCGACTATCCCTTAGGCAAGTTTTATGGATGTTTTGCCGGTTTAATTTTGGCCACATGGCCAAAACCGTCCCGTCCCCGGGATTGTATCTTTACATCACACAGAACTTAAAAAAGCCATTCCTACCTATCCATACCTCTACAAGACCGCTACTAGCAGAGGGGCAGATAGGAAACCCTATCTGACAATAGGCAGGCAAGAGGCAAGCCTTGGGGGCTTAATAAGATAAAGTACCAGAAATATATGTATTTAGAAAATGGGGTACATCTTAATTATCAAAATGGCAGTCATTTACCGCTTCTCAATTTATTGTCGTGATAGCTTCACGATGTCCATCTCCTTAAACATCTATGCCAAAAATAAAGGGTAAACAAAACTAGGTAAGCGGTATATTAGACAATATTTCCTCTATGGATGAGCGCTTTTTATAATCCGGATCAAAATGCCTCCAGACAATGACCCCCTTGGTATCCAAGATAAATGTGGCCGGAATGGGCAATTGCTCACTTTTGTCAGAATGGGCTTCCTTTAATTTTGCGCCAAGCATGGTATTGTACATTACCTTATGCAAGGTACTTGGTTTAAAATGTACATCAAACAATTTGGATATCTTATAATCTTCATCGTGCAGCAATCGAAAAGACACATCTGTTTTTTCGGCGGTACGTTTTAAAAATTCCGATTTCTCGGGAGAAATTGCAATCACTTGTGCCCCTTTATCAAAAATTTTTTTTAGGTTATTTTCAAGTTTTTTTAAATGCGAATTACAAATGGGGCACCAGTGCCCCCTATAAAAAATAAGCACCAATGGGCCTTTTTTTAAGGTCTTGTTTAAATCAAAGATTTCACCATGCAAATCGGTTGCCTTAAAATTTTTTACCTTATCCCCTATTCGTAATCCTTTTGCTTCTTTTGCTGTTCTAAAATTAGTTTCACCCATCACCGTTATTTTTTTTAAATTTAAGTTTGAAATTGAAATGTAATTCGTATTTTTATTGCCCTCTCCATTTCTGTCGAATAGTATCTACTTTAATTACAGGTTTTAACTCTGGAAAAAGCGGTATATGCAAAGGCAAAAATGTGGCTGGTGTTTAAGTGATGGTCTTTACGAAGACTATCACGATACGGAATGGGGTGTCCCGGTAACGGACGATGCCAAATTATTCGAGTTCCTTGTTTTGGAAACTTTTCAAGCAGGTCTTAGCTGGATTACCATTCTGCGTAAACGGGAAAATTTCCGGAAAGCCCTTGACCAGTTCGATTACAAAAAAATTGCACACTACAATCCTTCTAAAATTGAAGATCTACTGCAAAACGAAGGCATTGTCAGAAACAAACTAAAGGTACATGCTACAGTTGCCAATGCGCAAGCTTTTGTTAAAATACAGGAAGAATTTGGAAGTTTTAGTGCGTATATCTGGGGGTTTGTAGATGGAAAACCTATAAAAAACGCATTTGATAACTATAAGAAAGCACCCCCAAACACCCCCGTATCGGATAAGATCAGTAAGGATTTAAAAAAGCGTGGTTTTAAATTTGTTGGCAGTACGGTTATCTATGCACACATGCAAGCGACCGGCATGGTCAACGACCACGAAATAAATTGTTTTAGATATGAAGAAGTATAACACCCTCGCCTTAATATTGTTGTTGTTTGTAAGTACACTTGCTGTATCCCAGCAAAAAGTGGAACGGGAACACAGGATTCGGAAATGCCAGTTCCCAAAATTCAACACCTTACTTTTAACCCCGGAAAGTAAGGAATTACGATTTTATCAGGAAATTGATACGTTGGGAACCACCTATACCCTAAAATTTAAAAAAGACCGTCTGCGGTACCATTTTGACCTAACCGAACAAGGAATTCCGGAAACCACAGGGTTCCAGATTAAGGAGGTAGATCTCCCTAATGAGACATATACCAAAATCGATACGTACCTTAAAAAGACTTTCGGCAAGGTAGCCGTGCGACGAATACTTCAGCAATATCCGGTGCAAAATCCGGAGGAAATGGAAAAAACCTTAAAGGACACGTTTCAAAATCTAATGCTACCCCATACCACTTATGAATTTATGGTGACAGGAAAAATCCAGGATCAGGAGCGTAGCACTTATGAAATTGTTTTCGATACCGAAGGAGAGTTACAAAGTTTTAGAATGGCATTACCCGCCAATTACGATCATGTACTGTATTAGTGCGCAGTGCATCAAAACAATAACAGCATGATCTATTTTTAGCCAAAAATAATTTCTAAATTATAGATTTAAGGGATCTAGGGCCAAGCTGTTAAATAATTTTGCCTTGGCGCTTAAATATTTATATTCAATTTCGATTTGTTTCAATTCTGCGGCTATGAGTTGGCTTTCCCGGGTATTGATGAAAAATAAGGAACTCTCTCCAAAACTAAATTTTCGCTCTTCGGCAGCCAAAAGCGTACTATAATTGGCAACTATTTCCCTGCTAAGTTGGTCTTGCCTTTCAAAGGATTGCAGTTCGGTATAAATGGCTACTACTTTATTTCTTATTTCCAATCTCGTATTATCCAATTCGTATTCTGTATCTCTTAATTTAAATTTTGCCAATTTAAGATCGCCACGTTCCTTTCTTAGAAAAAGAGGAAAAACAAAATTAAGGCCACCCTTGTATTCTTGCGTTAAAAACGTACTGCTGTTGGTTGGACTCTCGGTTAAAAAATTGTATTCCAAATCAATTTTAGGAAGCAATTTGTTTGCTTTCAGATTCTTATCTACCCTTAGGCCTTCCATTTTAAACCCTAGTGAACGCAATTTTGGGTGATTTTCTAGGGTGAAACTATCCAAAGGTTTTCCTAAAATTTCGAGCGTGATGTCTACTTCCTTTTTAAGTTGCACATCGGGCACCACATTGGGCTGTAATTCCATAGGTGTATTTTCCCCAATCCATAAAAAATTAGAAAGCTGTAGTGCCTTGTTTTGAAGGGTTACATTGGCTTGCTCCAAATTGAGAGCTCGGGATTGAAAAGCAATTTTTGCCTCAACGGTATCTATAGCGGCTATATCGCCAGCATTGGCACTAGTTTCTATGGCCTTAAAACGGAGCTGCGCATTTTCTAAAAAATCCCGATAAACATTGCGTTCTTTATAGGCCAAGAGCCAATTGAAATACGCCATAGAGGCCTCAAACAAAATCTGGTTTACCAATAGTTCCCTATCTGCTTTACTTTGTTCTAAAAAGAACTTTGCCTTTTTTAAAGTGGCCATACGATCATTGATCCATAAACCCTGACCCAACGCCAAAGAAACGCCCGCACTGTACAAACCATCATCGGGCAAGCTTTCCGAGTTATTTAGGAATGCGCCGTCGTTTTGCTCAAAATTTGCTTTTAGTTCTAGTCCGTACCATGTGGGTATTTTAAAGGTTGCATTAAATCGATCCCAATATTCCGTTCCTTTAAACTGTTTTCTATCGTAATCTACTTCAATTTTAGGATCGAAACCTCCTCTGGATCGCATTAAATTGGCTTGCCCCATACTCACAACAAGGTTGGTTTGTTTTGCTATAGGATGATGTTTTTTTACGTATCCCAAATATTCATTAAAGGATAGTACCAAGGAGTCCTGTCCAAATACGCCTCCTGTAAAAACCCATACCAGAAAAAAGGTAAAAATTTTTCTCATCCCTATTTTTTTGTTTTATAGTTCTCACCTGCCAATTGAGGATTATAGTATTCCGGGGGGAAACCATTGATCTGCCGCCATAGCTCGAACCAGATAGGAACATCCTTCAATAAGGACATGGTATTTGCCCCGGAACCCGCCCTAATATCCTGCGGCCATGGATTGTCCTCGGGATCTGGAGCCAACAGGACCCTATATTTCCCATTTTCACTAATAAACCGCTCTATGGCGAAAATTTTAGCCCCATAGGTTCCAAAAGAAATATTGGGCCATCCGCTAAATACAATGGCGGGCCAACCATCAAACAATACCCGTGCTTTTTCGCCTACATGCAATAAGGGGAGGTCTATGGGACTCACATAAGTTTCCACCGCCAAATCGATGTCAGAAGGCATAATCCCTACGAGGCGGTCGCCTTCTTTAAAGGTTTCCCCTATTCCGGATTGAAGTGCTTTATTTATATAACCGCTTTGCGGGGCAAGAATGTAATACATATCTCTCCGCATTTCGTAATTTGCAAACTCGTTTTCCAGTTTTGTAACCTGCGCTTCGGAGTCGTATTGCGAAGATTGGGCGGTATACATATCGCTCTGTGCCTTGGATATTTTATCTATATACTCGGCATCGACCCTGCTAAGTTCCATCCGGGCGTTGAGTACTTCATTTTTGGACGATAGCAATTTATTTTCTTGCGATATAAGCTTTGCCTGAGTCTCTTGCAACTTTAATCGTTTCTCTTCCACATCGGTTACCGCTTTGAGGCCCTCTTCCTGTAACTGTAAAGTGCGGTTGTACTGGCGCTGGGCAATAGTTAAATTTGTTTTTGCAGCTTCGAGATCTATACTGTCGCTCTGCACTTTTAAGGTAGCTTGCACCAATTTGTTTCTAGTCTGTTCCTGTTTCAATCTTCGTTCAGTGCCCAATGCCACAATCTGATTCTCTAACGCTTTAACTTTGTTTCCGTAAGATTGTACCGCCATGGTTTTTACTCTTACCTGTTCTCCGGTGCGCTCTACCAGTTTTGGGTCAAAATATTCGTTCTTAATTTCGGAAATATGAAGGATAGTGTCCCCTTTTTCAACATAATCACCTTCGGTTACATACCATTTTTCGATACGCCCCGGAATTGGGGACTGAATGGTCTGCGGACGCTGATCCGGTTTAAGTGTGGTCACAAAACCAGTTCCCCTCACATTTTGGGTCCAAGGAAGGAACAATACGGCGAGGCCAAAGATTAAAAATCCCAACAAAAATTTATTGATGAGACCGTAATGCCTTTTATGAAAAACGGTTTTGCCAGACTCGAAGACCAACAAATCGACCTCTTTGTTGAGTTTATTATGGGAAATGTTTAGCATTTATTTATTTTTTAGACTTAGAATCCTCAATTAATTTTCCGTTTGACAATTTCACAGTTCTATCAGAGACCAATCCCCATCTTGGGTTTTTGCTTACAACTATAAGCGACCAAGGGTTTGAAGGATCTACTAAATAGTCCATGATGGCATTGGCCTCCAGTTCATCTATTTGATCTAAAGGTTCTTTTAGCAATAGAAGCTTTGGATTTCTGATAAGACTTCGTGCCAAAATTATTTTTTTGCCGACACTTGCGGGGATGTGCTGTCCCTCCGGATAAATAGTAGTATGGATGCCTTTGGATTGCTTTTTAACGAAATCGGTTAAGCCCGTTTTTGCCAAAACTTGCTCTACGTCTGCATAGGAGATGCTCTTATCCCCAAAGGTTATGTTGTCTAAAATTGTGCCTTCAAAAGGGGTTTCGGTTAAAAGTACAAAACCGAGCATGGATCGGTAATGGTTTAGGTTAATGCCCTTGATGTCCCTATCATTTACATATATAGCGCCCTCGGTAGTTGCAATTAAACCCCCAATTAATTGGAGCAGTGTAGTCTTTCCGGAACCACTGGCACTAGGTATCCAAATTTTGGAATTTGGCGGAATGTCCATGGAAATATCCTTTACGGCAAAATGACCTGTACCTTCAATTTTATAGGAAACATTCTTTAATTCTATGGTAAACTGATGGTTTTCCCATTCGGGTTTGTCGCCTTCCTGCGTTTCTAACTCCTTATCTACTACCTGGCCCAATTTCTCGAGTGATGTAAGAAGATCATAAAACGTTTCTAATCTAAATATCAATTTCTCCACGGAGTTGATCACTAATAGTATAATAATCTCCGCGGCTACGAATTGGCCGATATTCATTTGTTGGTTCAGCACCAAAAGACCCCCAATAAGGAGAAGTCCCGCCGTTACCAGAACCTTAAAACCAATTATTTGTATATATTGAACCATCAAAACCCTAAAATGACTTTCCCTCGCTTTTAGATATTCCAAGACCTGCGCATCTGTTTTATCCAGGGCATGCGATGTTTTGCCCGATATTTTAAATGCTGTAATTGATCGGGCTATTTCTTGTACCCAGTGAGCCACTTTGTACTTTTGCTTGGACTCGTCCAAACTGGTTTTCAATCCCTTTTCGGCGGTAAACTTAAAGACCACATACACCAATGCCACCAACAGTAATCCATACAATATAAAAAAGGGATGATAAAATGAAAGCAGCATAAGACCGAAAAAAATTTGAAGTCCAGCTGCCGGCACATCTACCAAGATCTTCGAAAGACTCTTCTGTACCGTTAACGTATCAAAAAACCTGTTGGCCAATTCTGGAGGATATTGAAAACCAAAGGCTTCCATTTTTATTTTAGGGAAACGGTGTGCAAATTCAAAAGCGGACCGGGTAAATATCTTTTGTTGAATGTTTTCAATGATCCTAATCTGCATCAATTGCAATACCCCGGCAAATGCGACTCCCAAAGTAACCAGAACAACAAGGATTATCCAAGAAGTGCTCATTTGGGCACCTTGTACTAAATTAATAATGGCCTGTATGCCTATTGGAAGGGAAAGATTTACCAAACCCACAAAAATGGCATAATACAGGATTTGCAAAATATCTTTTTTGTCCAAATCAAGAAGCCCTTTGAACCGTTCCCAGGAAGTAAGTAATGTTTTAGGCATCTATTTTAGGTTTAAGGTTCTAAATACCAAATCGGTATAAAATGTGGTTGGGGTAAAATTCTTTTTGCAATCGGTAAGGGACGGAAAATGATCCATTAAAAAATGCTGATGTAGCCCCCCTTCCACAACATTACTAGACAGGCTCAACGCATATTGGTAGTCCACATCCACAGCTTGTATCATTTTAGCCAAACGGTTTACCAAACGCTTGTAAATAACAAAATAGCCCTCTTTGTTTTCTGCATCCACTTCTTTAGTTAAATACGATTTAGAAAATTCGTTGATCATTATTTTTGTCAAATGGCCATGATTGATGTACGTGAAATTAGAATTCTGTTCACTGGGTTTTGTCATAATACCTATGGCCGCCCTTAATTTTTCAACAGGATTTGATATATTGTTGGTTGCAAATACCAATTGGTATTCCATCCATCCCCAATACCAGGATACCAAGTACAGCAAAAACTTATGTTTACTTTCAAAATACCGGTATAGGGAACTTTCATTAGAACCGATCTGTTGCCCTAACTTTTTAAACGTAAAGGCCTCAAATCCCCCCTCATGTATCATGGAAATACCATATAAAAGAATGCGCCTCCCCAGTTCGGAAGACTCGGGATCCTTCAGATAAATTTTTTCGTTGATCCCTATTTTAACAGATTGCATTAGTTGTTCCAAAATGTAAAGTTTAAACGCAACAAATATAATCGCTTAATTAATAGTATTACTATTATAGTATAATATATTAACTATTATTTAACATGTGCTTTACTATTCTTTTTTTAATTCTCAAAGGCGCAAGCGGAACTTTCAAAAAAAAGTACGTGAAGCATCTATGTAAAAAACGGAGCCGATATCGCCACAATGGCACCCTTTGCGGGTAACAAACCCAAAGAGTCTACTTTACAAATGCGGTTCATTAAGATGAAACAATAGGCAGCATGTAAGAAACTATAAATCTGGATTCAATTGTTTTTATAGCTAAAAAGTGGATTATTGACACGAAATTTGCCTTGGAATTAATGATAAACGGATGCATTTCCATTATAAGGAACGCCTCAGTCTTTCTATAAAGTGCTGCAGATTACTCTAGACCGGTTATAGTGTTTTCTGAAGTAGGTTAAGGAAACGTTTTCTTGGTATTTGCCGTGCCCCCATACGATCTAAATGCGGGGTATGGATTTGGCAATCTATAAGTCTGTAATTTTGAACTTGAAGGGATTGTGCTAATTTGATTAAGGCAAACTTGGAAGCATTGCTTGTGGTGCTAAACATACTTTCCCCACAGAAAACATGACCCAGATCCAAGCCGTAAAGTCCGCCTACTAATTTGTTGTTTTCCCAAACCTCATAAGATTTGGCCCATCCCATTCTAAAAAGGCGTAGGTACGCTACTTTCATATCAGCGGTAATCCAGGTGCCTTCTTGCCCTGTGCGCGGCACCAAGGCGCAATGCTCCAGCACATCTTGGAAACAACTGTTCTGAGTGAGGGTAAATTGGTTGTCCCGGATCACTTTTTGCATACTCTTAGAAATCCTTATTTCCTTTGGAAACAATACCATTCTGGGATTAGGACTCCACCAAAGGATCGGGGAGTCATCATTGTACCAAGGGAATATTCCGTTCCTATAGGCCAATAAAAGCCTTTCCGGACATAAATCTCCACCTACGGCTACCAACCCATCCGGAGTGGCGTTTTCCACAGGAGGAAACCACAACCGATCCGTTAGAAAACTGATAGCGTGCTGGTTAACTTCCTTTTTCAAACCATCATTGATTTTCTTTAGCTTTTAGGCATTTGCCCCCGCCCACATGGCAGCATGGGCTCATGCCACGAAAGCCCTTTGAGGGTTAAAAGGGAAGATCGTCATGTTCTTCATCATTCATGTCGTCCGCAGGCTCAAAAGCATCCATAGGAGGTACAGGGGGCATGTTTTTTCCGCCCTCCTCCGTTTGAAGGTTTTCCACGCGCCATCCTTGTATGGAATTGAAATATTTGGTTTCCCCTTGGGGATTCGCCCATTCCCTGCCTCTAAGGTTGATGCTTATTTTTACGGACTGCCCCACTTTGAAATTATTCAAAAGATCGCATTTGTCCTGTACAAATTCAACCAAAATGTGTTGCGGATATTGCTCTTCCGTAGTAACGACTACCTCTCTTTTTCGAAACCCATTGTTTCCAAACGTTTGGGTATCGCCGATCATTTTCACTTTTCCTTGTACTTCCATTTTCTCTTAATTTGACAATAATACTTTCCAAGCGGAAAGTACATCTTTTTTCTGTAAATATTCCTGTGCTTTTTGATGTAATTTTTTGGTGTCCCCGGCATTTATGATATTCCTGATCTCTATATTGGAACCAATAAATTCGACCACATCTTTTTGGGTGGGAATATGTTCCACATTCCCCAACATGCCCAGATCATTACCTGTTAAGACCTCGCTCAATCGGATTTTATCCGGGATTTTATCCACCCCGATGCCCAAAGAGGAAAGTGGTTTGGGCACCTCGAACAGGCCTTTATTGGCCCTGCTGTACCAATTGCCCCCCATACGCGCCACCAAATCTATTTTAGACTGGTCTATATTCC
Source organism: Flavobacteriaceae bacterium (assembly GCA_041749595.1). GTDB lineage: Bacteria > Bacteroidota > Bacteroidia > Flavobacteriales > Flavobacteriaceae > Aurantibrevibacter. The sequence continues at coordinate 35,567 of JBGTBA010000061.1, forward strand.
CTATTCCGTCCAAAATAGACGACTTGATATGGATTTTCAACACTTCCGAGAAAATAAGGTTCCCTGCTCCCCCTTTCATTCCCAAAGACTCCACCTTCGTTACCTTACATTCAAACTGAACTGGGGATTCTGCCACGCGAAATGGTTTTACCCTGTCCGATTTTAGCATGGTAAGCCCCGCTTTCACAAATTCATTTTCCCCTTCGGCATATTCCGTGCTTGCTAAAGAGCTTTGCTGCACCATGTCATAGGTAACCACATTGATCACCACTTCCTTTGTGCCCAACACGTTTTGCAAGGTATGTTTGCTGCTATTGTCCCTAACCCTCCTTGCCGGCGAAAAGATGAGTATGGGCGGGTTGGTGCTGAACACATTAAAAAAGCTGAAAGGAGAAAGATTGGGCCTTCCGTTTTTGTCCAAGGTACTCGCCAAGGCAATTGGCCTGGGCCCTATGGCACCCAGAAAATATCCATGCAATTGCGCTGTTGGGATATCTTGGGGAAGTATAGAGATCATTTTACCCATAGTGCCGCAAAGGTACATAAATTGTGTTTTAAATGAAACCGTTGCCAAAGGACATAAGAGAATATCTTAGGGCAATTTGCGTTATCTTTATGCTTTGTTAATTTGTTTTGATGCCATTGAACCTCAAAAAGAAAACGGCCAATATTTTTTTGCTGATCTCGGCCTTCTTTATCGTGAGCCTAATCCTCTGGAACACCAATAGTTTCTTTAAAAAATTTAAAGAAGAAGAGCGTTATAAAATGGAAATATGGGCCACGGCACAATCCGAATTTTTATCTTCCCCAGAGGATATGGACCTGGGTAGCCTACATGTGAAAATCTTTCAGAACAATACATCGACCCCCATGATATTGGTAAATAAGAACGGCTCTATAAAGGTGAACAATATGCCGGGAGAAATGACCCAGGACACCGTGCTCCTAAAACAAAAAATAAAACTGTTCCAAGCTGAGAACAGCCCAATTTCCATAAATGACAAAGGTGAACATTTGGCGACCCTATATTATGGGAATTCGGAGGTCCTCAACAAGCTAAAATACTACCCCATTGCTTTGTTGCTCATCATTTTTCTGTTTGGCACCGTGATTTTCTTTTTCTTCAAGACCAACAAAGCTTCTGAACAAAATAAGCTTTGGGCCGGTATGGCAAAGGAAACCGCCCATCAAATAGGCACGCCACTTTCTTCCCTGTTGGGGTGGAACGAATTGTTGAAATCAGAAAACATTGGCCCGGAGATCACCGGCGAAATAGAAAAGGATATTTCCCGGTTGCAGACCATTACCGATCGGTTTTCAAAGATTGGGGCCCTACCCAAATTGGAAGAACACGATATTGTTGCCGAGACGCGGGATGCCTTTGATTATCTGAAATTAAGAAGTTCCAAATTGATACGGTTCTCGTTCAGTTCCGAGACAGAATACCTATCCGTTCTATTAAATCAGTCCCTGTACCATTGGACCATAGAAAATTTAGTGAAAAATGGTATTGATGCCATGCGGGGAAAAGGCAATATCCGCATTGAGATCATCCCAGATGGAAACCACGTGAACATTTTAGTGGCCGATACGGGGCATGGGATCCTAAAACGTGATTACCAAACCATCTTCAATCCGGGGGTTACATCCAAAAAAAGAGGGTGGGGCCTTGGTCTCTCCTTGGTAAAACGTATAGTGGAGGAATACCACAACGGAAAAGTAAAAGTGCTCTCTTCCAGCAAGGAAGGCACCATAATGCAGATTTCCTTAAAAGTAAACAGCTAACTTATGGACAGGGAAAAATTTATTGAAGTAAAAGAGGCCCATTTAACCAATAATTGCCCGGAATGCTACAATCAGGAAATAAAACTTACGTTTTATCAAAAACATAGGTTTGGCCGATTGTCCCACAGGGCTACAAATGAGGTGACCCACGAATTGAAATGCAAAAAATGCCATTCTGTTATTTATCCCGTAAAATGGACGGAAGATATTGAACGTGTTTTTGAATATTACCAAAAGATGGTGGTCATGGAAAAGACTTCCTTAAAATTTACTCCATTATTCTATGCCCTTATATTGATTTGCCTTGCCTTGGTTGCCATTGGGGCCTATCTTTTTATGGAAGGGATCATTCCATTTTAGATCGGATCTTTTCGGCAAGTGCCTTAAATTCCTCAGGGGCAAGCGTTACTTTATGCTGAAAAGTGGCCTCTCTCATTTCATTCAACGGGATAAGGTGCACATGTACGTGGGGCACTTCCAATCCTATTACGGTAATGCCCACCCGCTTGCAATCTACCGATTTTTCCAAAGCCTTCCCCACTTTTCGCGAGAAGGCCATAAGTCCCATATAGGTGGGCTCGTCCAAATCAAAAATTTTGTTCACCTCTTTTTTTGGGATGCACAGCGTATGTCCTTTGGCATTGGGATTGATGTCCAAAAAAGCAAAAAAGCGGTCGTCCTCAATTATTTTATAGGAGGGGATTTCTCCGTTGATGATTTTTGTGAAGATACTGGCCATGTCCGTTTTAGGTTAATTGATAAAAGTCCCACCAAAAATGAATGGGGCTGCATATTAAGAGCTATGTGTTTCTATCTGGTAATCTCCAGAACATCAAACTTTAATGTACCGTTGGGCACTTTTATTTCGGCCGTTTCCCCTACTTTCTTTCCCAAGAGTCCTTTTCCTATGGGTGAGCTTACCGAGATTTTCCCCATCTTTAAATCGGCTTCACTTTCGGCCACCAAAGTATAGGTCATGACCGTGCCATTGGTCTGGTTCTTTAATTTTACGGTGGACAACACCAAAACCTTGGACGTGTCCAGTTGGGATTCGTCTATGAGGCGGGCCGTGGAAACCACCTCCTCTAATTTGGCTATTTTAAGTTCCAAAAGTCCCTGTGCTTCCTTTGCCGCATCATACTCCGCATTTTCGGACAGATCGCCTTTGTCCCGTGCGTCCGCAATTGCTTGGGAGGCTTTGGGACGCTCAACGTCTCTCAGTTGGTTCAATTCATCCTTTAGTTTCTTAAGCCCCTCCGCTGTGTAATACGATACGTTACTCATAGCCCCGTGTTTAATAAATAGGAAAATCCTCTTTTTTAAGGAGGATTTAATACAAATATACATATTTTTTGTTCAATTTTGTTTACGTTTCCACAAAACCATAATGCATTATGCATCGTATCCCCAGCTTTTTTTTACTGATCTTGCTCTTTTCCTGCAGCAATGACACTACCAATAGAAATCCTTTTCTACAGGAATTTGGTTTCCGGTTCGACATGAACCTGAACCTTCCGCTCTATAGTCCGTTGACTAATACAGGGAATGCCATTTACATAGCGAACCAAGGAGTGGGCATCCGCGGGGTGTTTGTCATGAATGTGGGCTTTGACCAATTCAGGGCCTTTGAGGCCACAGATCCCAACCATGCACCGAACAGTTGCTCTACCATGGAAATGGATGGGCAAAAGGCGGTTTGTCCCTGTGAGGGCTATGAATACAGTTTGTTTACGGGGCAACAGTTCAATAGGCCAAATGATGGCCAAAAGCGTTTTGATATGCTGGAGTACCGTGTTTCCTTTAGTGGCAACGTGGTAAGTGTTTTCAATTAGGGTTTGGCCAACGGTTGTCCGGTATTTGTTTATTTGATCGGAAATATGTTATTTGCACCCCTAAGTTCAGCACCCATGGGCAACAATCTAAAAGACCAGACCCCATTACGTATCCGGTTTGAAAAAACGGTGCCCCGACCGCCCCAAACCGTAATGGAAAAATTCAAAAAAGCCGCGGACGAATTACCGACCGAATTCAAGATAAGGCAAATGGAGGGGCACGTTTGGATCTCTATGTCCCCCAGCCATAAAAAATATTACTCTCCCACCCTGCACCTGGAACTTGGGGATGCCGAGAATACGGAAAACACCTTGGTTCGCGGGCTTTTTGGACCCGATCCCGGACTATGGACCTTTTTTATGTTCCTACATTTTGTGGTGGCCGGAATTTTTATAATGTTTCTGACCTTTGCCTATTCCAATTGGGCCCTGAAACAATCATTTATATTGGACCTCTTTGTAATGGGGCTCATGGCGATCGTTTGGGCTGCCCTGTATTTCTTTGCCCGGAGCAATAGAAAAAAGGGGTTGTCCCAGGCAAGGGCAATGGAAAAATTGGTGGAAGGAATTTTGGAAGGCCCACAAAAAAAGTGAATTTCGGTATTGAGGCTCCGTTTTAAGACGCCCCTCCGACAGGATGTTTTTACAATTTTCTAAGCTCCCTTTCGGAAGCACGGAATCTGGGGTTCTATCCTTATAAAAACAGTACTTTTACTCATTGGGGAAAACTGTTTCCAACCCAGCCCATACTATTTATTTTATGTGGCTAAAGCCAGTTTGTTTTTGTCTCTTTTTATCAGTTGTTTGGAAGCAACCGCAATAGATTTTTTGCTGTTCATTACATATTACTTATTTATGTGAATCAAGGGTTGATAATAATAAAAAATGATTATCCGTATATTTCCCTATTTTTATTACCTTTAGCACACTAAACCATGTCATATGAACTTGATCGACTTTATATCCTCCTATCCTGACGAGGAAAGCTGTAAACAAAAATTCAAGGAATATCGAGACCAAGTAG
>JBGTBA010000062.1:0-38133 GCA_041749595.1 Flavobacteriaceae bacterium
CTTTTTTTTGAACGCATTTGACAAGGGTTTATACCATAAGTTACGAAAAACTTGTCATTTCACCAAGCAATTTTATCAATATTTTCATTACATAATATTGATAATCAATTGTTTGTATTGTATTTAAGGCTTAACTATATAAGGACTTTTTCAGCGCCCTCGGTTGGTTACCGGGCTTTTTTTTTGATTTTTAAATTTACAAACAGTGCATTTAATATAATTCAATCATGAATTCGTTGCCCATAAGTTTTCATTTTACTTTTCCAAAACATAGGTGGATCGGAAATTCGCATGCAGGGCATCGGGAAATTTTTATTGTAAGGTTTTAAAAGATGGTGCGACGGACGCTTTGACTTCCCCAAGTGTAATTTTGGAGTTGCCCTTCCACAATGCAGGGTACCGATTTCAGTAGAATCGATATCATCAAGAGCTGCAAAACAGGATGGAATTTTATGGACCAATTAAAAATATAGATTTATGGGATGTTATAATTCAGTGGTGATAAATGCCTCTTCGGACAAAGTTTGGGATGTGTTAAAGGATTTCCACGATTTGTCGTGGAGTAAAAATGTTGTTTCCAAAGTGGATATCATTGGGAGTAAAGGATCGAAAGAAATAGGTGCGGGACGCATTTTAAACGATGCCTTTCGTGAAACGTTGCTATCTTTTGATGAAGATTCAAAAAAGTTTACCTACAGCATTGACGATGGGCCAGGTGCCGTTTCCAAGGACAACGTTACGGGATATGTTGGGGAGGTTAGGGTATTTTCGGTCTCAGAGAACGACACTTCTTTTGTGCTATGGACCTCGGACTGGAAATCGACCAGGGAAGGTGGTGTGGCGGAATTTTGCAATCCCGTGTACCATGCCCTTTTGCAGGATTTAAAACAGCATTTTTCTTAGGTACTTATTAAAAAGAACGGATTTTTTATCCAAATAACCCCATGCTTCTTGCGTGGGGTTTTCTTTTTAATCCATCTGCCAGTACCGACCAAAGTATGGAGAGGACTGAACAACTTTTTGCAGGTTTTGGGTAAAGCAAGACAAAAAGAATACGGATAGGGTTTATGTTTTTATTTTATGGTATATGTCTTTCTGTCCGGCCCCACTCCCTTTATGGTAAGCAATTTCCATTCTTTAGGTAAAATAGGGTTTTTCTGTACAATGCCCTCTTCTGTAATATCCAAACCCCCAAATCCAAAAAGCACCACCTGCAACATGCCTCCGGCACCTGTTGCGAAATAAGGGTTATTGCTTGTTGCTGCTTCGGCCAGAGCACCAAAAGGTGGGCGCTTGTTGGGTACATAGCTCCTTTTAAATAATCGGTATGCTTCTTTAGCATTGCCCAGACGGGCGTAAATTACAGCAAAAACAGATTGCCCCATAGCCGGGCCTTCCTCGGCCAATTTGGGTTCGTAATATTTTAGGTCATTCAAAACCGTTTCTTTATCGGTAACCACATCCAAAGGGTAGGTTAATAGGTTTACATCGGCCTGTTTTATGCGTTCACCTTTATAGTTTTTGTGTTCTTTGGTGGTAGTACCGTCGGGAAATTTTAAAATAACGATTTTCGAGGCAACCTCGTTCCAGCTAGGGTCGGGAGTTTCCCCAATTTCATTGGCCGCTGAAGCAGCAAATTGCAGGGACGTAATGGCAGACCCGTTGGTAAATGCATTATCATCTACATTGGGCGCAAACTCGTTGGCACCAACTACGTTTTTAATGGAATAGCTTCCATCTGCGTTTTTTGTGCTTCGGCTTACCCAATAGTCGGCTACTTCTTTCATCAACGGATAGCCTTTTTCCTTGAGCCAGTCCAGATTTTTGGTCACCCGGTAATAATTCCAGAAGGCAATGGCCACATCTGCGGTGATATGGTGCTCAAAGGTGCCTGTCAATGCCCATGCGGGAGTGGCTTCTTCCCCTGTATCATCACTTTCCCATGGGAACATGGCCCCTTTATACCCAAAATTCAGTGCCTTTTCCTTGGCTTTGCCCAATCGGTCAGAGCGATAATTGACCAACGATCTAGCAATATCCTGGTTCAGCATCAGGAGTGGAGGAAACATCCATAACTCAGTATCCCAAAAAATATGTCCGTTGTAGTTCTGGGATGAGAGTCCCATCGGGGCAATACTTAAATCCGAATCGCCCCTTGAAAAGGCATAAAGATGGTACAGGGCCAATCGAACATCCAATTGGTCCTGGAGATTGCCTTCTATTAGAATATCGCCCTCCCAAAGATCGGCCCATAGCTTTTTATGCTGGCTCAACAAAGCTTCCCTCGCCGTCAAAAGATTAAAGATCACGAAGCGTTCAGATTCGGTTTGGGGATCTGCAAAATCCTGAGTGGTACATTCGGCACCCGTCCATGCAAATTCATAAAGCTCGTCTTTTTTTAGTTGCTTTTCAAAAGACAATCGGTTATCGTATTTGGATAATTCTTGGTGCACCAATACGGGTCTTTGGTGTTCCCGGGTAGAGTTGATGGCATGCCAGATGAAAGTGGCGGAAGTGGCTACGGTATGTTTTTCATATTTGCTTTTTGCCACAGTTTGGAGAATCGGCATGGTGGTTTCCAAGTCTTCTAAAACTCGATACGTACTTAATGGGTTTACGTACTCTTCCGGAGTGATTATTTTTCCGGTAACCTTTAAGGTAATGGCTTTTGTAGGAATCACTTTTATATCCATATAACCGGTATATTGTATATTACGAAGTGCATAAATAGTATATATAACCCTCGCTTTGTCCTTAAATGAAAAAGAAGTGGTGAACGCAGCGGTTTTCATATCTAAAACCTGTTGCCAATCGCTTACATTATGTTCAGTGATTTTTTCCCCATCAATCTCCATATCCAAATTGGCAAAGTTCATCCCCAACAAAATTTTGCTTACGCCCAATGGGGATTCTTTATCGTAAACATTATTGAGAATAACCGATTTTGTTTGGAACGGCTTATCATCGGGAAGTATCCCGATCCTACCATTGGCCGTTACGATTCCTGTGTATTGGGGCACTTTTTTTGCGGAGAGCAACCAACCATCCTCTTGTGCGCTCATTAGAAATGCGATAAAAAAGGTGATCACGATCAGCAAGTCCTTCATGTTTATAAGTTTTCGGTTTATTCTGGTAAATATACCTAAAAGATACTTTTGTAAAAATTTCAATTTGCTATTTTTGCCCATGCAAAATAACGTCCTGATCCTAGATTTCGGTTCCCAGTACACGCAACTTATTGCAAGGCGGGTAAGGGAACTGAACATTTTCTGTGAAATAAAACCTTATAACCACCTTCCCGATGATCTGTCTTCCTACAAGGCCGTGATTCTTTCCGGCTCTCCTTTTTCTGTGCGGGCAAAGGATGCCCTGCACCCGGATCTTTCGGAAATAAAGGGGAAAATGCCTTTGTTGGGTGTTTGTTACGGGGCACAGTATTTGGCTCATTTTAATGGTGGAACGGTTGCCGCATCCAATACACGTGAATATGGAAGGGCAAATCTTTCTTATATAAAGCATGGCGATCTTTTTTTTGATGGGTTAAAAGAAGGAAGCCAAGTATGGATGAGCCATGCGGATACCATTAAGGAACTGCCGGCCAATGCGTTGCGTTTGGCCAGTACGCATGATGTGGAAAACGCCGCCTATAAGTTTGAAGGGGAACAGACCTATGCCATACAATTTCACCCCGAAGTATATCACAGCATGGATGGGAAGCAATTATTGGAAAATTTTTTGGTGAAAATAGCCGGGATTGCACAAACATGGACCCCTGACGCATTTATAGAAAGTACGGTTGCCGATCTCAAAGGGAAAATAGGCAAAGATAAGGTGGTTTTGGGGCTTTCGGGTGGCGTGGATTCCACCGTTGCCGCCGTATTGTTGCACAGGGCCATCGGAAAAAACCTCCACTGCATTTTTGTGAACAATGGCCTTTTACGGAAAAATGAATTCGAAGATGTGCTGCACCAGTACAAGGATATGGGATTGAACGTGAAGGGTGTCGACGCTTCGGCACGTTTTTTGGACAGCCTGGCGGGAGAGAGCGATCCCGAGAAAAAAAGAAAGTCCATAGGTAGGGTATTCATAGAGGTTTTTGATGATGAGGCCCATTTGGTGCAGGATGTGAAATGGTTGGCACAGGGTACTATTTACCCGGATGTGATAGAATCGGTCTCCGTTACGGGTGGCCCATCGGCAACGATAAAAAGTCACCATAACGTGGGGGGATTACCCGATTTTATGAAGCTGAAAGTTGTGGAGCCGCTTAAAATGCTGTTCAAGGATGAAGTGCGGCGGGTGGGTGCAAGTTTGGGTATTGATAAAGTGCTTTTGGGCAGGCATCCATTTCCGGGACCCGGACTGGCGATCCGTATTTTGGGCGATATAACCCCGGAAAAGGTGGCTATTTTACAGGAAGTGGACGCCATTTTCATTGATGGGTTAAAAAAATGGGGATTATATGATAAGGTTTGGCAGGCCGGAGCCATGCTTTTGCCCGTACATAGTGTGGGCGTTATGGGAGATGAGCGCACCTATGAAAAATGTGTAGCTTTACGGGCGGTGGAAAGCACGGATGGAATGACGGCCGATTGGGTAAATTTACCCTATGAATTTTTGCAGAAAACGTCGAACGAAATTATAAATAAGGTCAAAGGGGTCAATAGGGTTGTGTATGATATTAGCTCAAAACCACCGGCCACCATAGAATGGGAATAAAGATGAAAACAATATCAACCAAAATAGCCTTAACCATACCGTTGCTTTTGCTATTATGTTGCAACGCCTTGGCACAGAAGTACATAGCTCATAAAGTTAAGGAAGGAGAGACATTGGAAAGTATAGCCAAGCAGTACCAGGTTACCCCCTATACTATTCTCACAAACAACAAGGAGCTAAAACAGGGAGAAACCATAAAGCCCAGTACAATTTTGTCGATTCCTATAGTTGCCGGCGTCTCCGGAGAGGGAAGGACGCCCCCTGAAAAAAGTAAGCCAGGCTTATCAGAAGCTAAACCTGCACAGGAAGAACCCATTGGGTTTGCTTCCCACCAAGTTAGGAAAAAGGAAACCTTGTACAGTATTTCAAAACGTTACGGCATAACTGAAGATGATATTAAAAAGTACAACAGGGAACTTTATTCGGCAGAATTAAATAAGGGAATGGCGTTGAAAATACCCAAATATAAAAGGGAAAGGCCCCAAGGGAACGGGATTGACGAGGAAACTTTTGAAATCTATACCGTAAAGGCCAAGGAAACAAGATGGAGCATTGTCCATAAATTCGGAATTACCATGGACCATCTTTTGTCCCTAAATCCTGGACTTTCCCAGGATACGGATTATATGGCCGCGGGGCAGGAATTGCGATTGCCAAAACCAAAAGGGGGTACGATCAAGGAACAGGAGGTGCAGCTGTACACTTCCTATACGGTGCCAAAAAAGCAGACCTTTTATGCACTGGAAAAGCTATTTGGGGTCAATTCGGAGGAAATCATAAAGCTAAACCCCGAAGTAACTGAAAGGAGCCTTCAAGAGGGGATGGTACTCCGTCTTCCCGTCAAAAAGGAAATCAGCAAGGAAATCAACACGGAGAATTATATTTTTTATGAGGTAAAACCCAAACAGACCGAGTTTTCATTGACCCGTAAATTGGGAATTGGCTATAAAGAACTCCTGGCACTAAACCCAGATTTGGGCAATGGGCTTAAAGCCGGGATGGTTTTAAAACTGCCCAAAGAGAATGCGGGAGGGCTTGAGGTTAAAAACGCACTGGTCCTGGATAAAATAAACCTTATAGATAGTATCAATCGTTTTAACAGACCAAAATTATTGTTTCTGCTTCCATTTCGTTTAGATAAATTAAACCTCCGGGATACCATTGGCACCAAAAATACAATAGAGACCAGTAACGCATTAAAATATAGCCTTGGACTGTATTCCGGTGCCCTTGCTGCATTGGACTCCATAAAAAAACTAGGGATATCCGTGGATGTCAGAACGATTGACACCCAGTTGGATGTGGATAGGGTGAAACGTATTTTAATGGACGAGCAATTGGACAACGTCAGTGCCATAATAGGTCCGCTGGATTCCAAATCCCTTCAGGAAGTGGCGGTAAAGGCCGCAGGTTTTGATGTACCCGTTATTGCCCCCTTGTCTTCCAAAAGCGAAATAAGTTTGGAAAATGTTTTTTTTCCTTCTACCTCGGATAACCTGCTCCGCCAACGGATGCTCTCCTTTGCAGGAGATAAATGGACCAATGAGAACATTATTGTCATAGCCGATGAAAAGAACAAACCGGTGGAGCAACAGATTTTGGAAAAGTTTCCCAAAGCCCGAACGGTTAGGTTAAAAGACAACCTTTCCATGGGAATAGACCAATTTAACGGCCTGTTATCAAAAGAAAACGAAAATTGGGTGTTTTTGGAAACCGATAATTTTACGATCATTTCCAGTGTGTGCTCCATTTTAAATTCGGCCATGAACAAAGAGGTGGCAATTAAACTGTTCACCACGGACAAGAACAAGGCTTTTGACAATGATGTGATCTCCAGTTCGCATTTGTCCAACCTCCGATTTTCCTATCCCTCCATTTTTAAGGAAGTGGTAGAGGATGATGCATTTGTTAGAAGCTACAGAAAACGTTTTGGAAACGATCCGGACCGCTATGCAGTGCGCGGGTTTGACATTACCTACGATCTTTTGCTGAAACTGGCCTACAAAAACGATTTGTTCGAAGCCTCTATGCTTATCGGGGAGACCCAATATTCCGGAAATAAGTTTGATTATGTAAAGGACGTGTCCTCTGGGTATTTCAATACGGCGTCTTATATTATGACATTGGAAAATATGCAGTTAACCGAAGCAAAATAAAAAGTACCATGACATCAAAAGTAACCTATACCGGAAATCTACGGACCAGTTGCGAACATTTAAGATCGGGAGACACCTTTGTTACGGATGCCCCGGTGGATAATAACGGATTGGGTCAGGCTTTTTCCCCAACCGATACGGTTGCGACCGGATTGGCAAGCTGCATGCTAACTACAATGGGCATTAAGGCCGGTGGTTTGGAAGTTGATTTGACCCATACTACGGCGGAAGTTACCAAACACATGGCGGCAGATCCACGGCGAATTTCCAAAATTGAGGTGAAACTTTCGCTTCCTTCGGCCATTTCGGAACGGGACCGTAAAGTACTGGAACATACGGCAAGAACTTGCCCAGTACTCTATAGCCTACATCCCGACATTGAAAAAGTAATTTATTTTAATTGGGTACTTTAGGATATATCGTTTTATTGCCCCCATTCTTGATTTTGGGAAATTTGTTTGCCCAGGAACAGGAATCCTTAAAATGGACTTCCGAACGAAAGTTGGGATGGGTAAACTTTAAAGGAAAACCAGAGGAAAGGCAATCCGTGGCTGCCCTTACCGCCAGTGGTATTTCCTACCAATTTTCCACAAAAATGCAAGAGGAAGGTGAAATGAGGATAGATTTTAAAGTAGAGTCCTATTTCTATCCCAATAAATCATGGGTGCAACCGGCATTGGCCGATTCCACAATTCTGGGACATGAGCAATTGCACTTTGATATTTCTGAGGTGTTCGCAAGAAAAATGGGAAAACGTTTGGAAGTAGCGCATTTTTCGGAGAATGTAAGAAACGAGGTGAAGGCAATCTATGCATCAATCATAAAAGAACTGAACGCATTTCAAAATAGGTATGACAATGAAACCAACTTCTCCCGTAACAAGGAGCAACAACTTTTTTGGGAACGTAAGATAAAAATGATTTTGGCATCAGAATAAATAGGCATCCTTCTTTTTAAAAAAGTTGCCAAATCGGTAAATAAACTAGCGTAATGAAAAAAACAAAGATCGGTATTGTCTTAATTATCAGTCTGTTCTTGTTTCAAACCAAGGTAGGCCTTGCCCAAACTAAAGCTACCCCAACTTTGTCGTTAAACATGATTCGCCCCATGTACCTTAAATCCGGGGATACGGTGGCCATTGTGGCACCTTCCGGTGTTTTACAAAATAGGGAAAGCGAAATAAAACAAGCTGAGGTTTTGCTAAAAAGTTGGGGACTTCATGTGGTGAAAGGAAAACACATCTTTAATCAAAATGGGCACTTTGCAGGAACGGATGCGGAACGTGCCGAAGATTTTCAAAGCGCCATGGACGATCCCAAAATAAAAGCCATCTGGTGTGCAAGGGGAGGGTATGGCACGGTACGGATTTTGGATAGATTGGATTATACCCGGATTAAACAAAGCCCCAAATGGCTTTTGGGCTACTCGGATATCACCGCTTTGCACAACCAGTTCCATAATTTGGGGCTTGAGACGATCCACACCATGATGTGTACCAGCTTATCGGATGATCCCAATGAAATAAAACAGACCATAGACACCTTTAAGGATGCCATTTTTGGGAAACCGCTTTCGTATACCTTGGGAGGCTCGACCTATAATAAGCCCGGCACAGTTACCGCTCCTTTGGTTGGCGGAAACCTGACCATGTTGCATACCATGTTGGGTTCTGAAACCAGCATTGATACTTCTGGAAAAATACTGTTTATAGAAGAGATAGGCGAATATGCCTACCATATAGACCGTATGTTGCAGAGCTTAAAGCGTGCCGGTTATTTTGAGAATTGCAAGGGACTCCTTGTGGGCGATATCACCAAAGTGCGGAAAAACACCACGGAATTTGGCCGCACCATCGAAGAAATAATCTTGGATGCCGTAGCAGAGTATAATTTCCCCGTTGCGTTTAATATGCCCGCCGGCCACGAAAAGGACAACCGCGCTTTGATTTTGGGTAGGAAGGTGCAACTTACCGTAGCAAAGGATCAGGCTACTTTAACCTTTTAGATTCCCTTAGGATTGGCTAATAAACATTAATTCATGAAAAACAACAGCCTTTTGACTGTGGTTATGCTGTTATTGAGGTTCCAGTTGGTTATACATCACAAATCGTAATCCCTTCCTTCAAAGCCGCAATTTTATCTTCCCAAGTGGGGATAAACTCTTGGGCCACATGGCCTGTAAACCCGGTCTCTAAAATGGCCCTCATAATGGCGGGATAGAAAAGTTCCTGTGTTTCGTTTATTTCGTTTCTTCCGGGATTGCCTCCGGTATGGTAATGCCCAAAATAGGGGTGATGCTCTTTTATAGTACGTATAATATCACCTTCCATGATCTGCATATGGTAGATGTCGTAAAGTAATTTAAAATTATCGGATCCTATTTCCTTACACAAGTCCACTCCCCATAAAGCGTGGTCGCACATATAATCCTTGTGGTTTACTTTGGAGTTCAACAGTTCCATTTGTATCACCACGCCATATTTTTCCGCAATGGGCATAATTTGCTTCAATCCTTCTGCGCAGTTTTTTAACCCAACTGCGTCGTCCATACCGTTGCGGTTACCACTAAAACAGATGAGGTTGGTATAGCCCTCTGCGGCTACCTTGGGAATCATTTGGGTATAATCTTTTATCAATTCTTCATGTAATTGTGGGTCATTCCAGCCTTTTTCAATGCCCATGCCGGCGCCCCAGCACATGGAAGCGTGAATGTTGTATTTTTTCATCAAAGGCCAATCTTCGGGACCGGTTAAATCCATGGCCTTTATGCCCAACGTATTCAGATTTTTCAGAAAGTCGTCCATGGGGATGCTACTGTAACACCATCGGCAGACACTGTGGTTTATATTTCCTTTAAGATCAGGCGTTTCCGCTTTTTTAGGCGACATTCCCATTGTGGAATTGGTTGTTAGGAGCCCAACCGATGCCGCTGCGGTAGACCCAATAAAAGTTCTTCGTTTCATTTCAAAAATTATTATGACCTTTAAAGATATATTTTTTAGACCAAAAAATGGAAGTTTTTCCCGATAAAAATAAATTAGTGGAATTGGCGCATTATAAAATGCCGTTTGGAAAATTTAAAGGAAAGTATTTGGTTGATCTTCCGGAGACCTATTTAATTTGGTTCCAACGCCAGGGATTTCCCGAAGGTAAGCTCGGTAACCTACTAAATGCCATGCTTGAAATAAAAATAAATGAACTGGAATCGATGATTCGAAAGATCCAAAAAGATTTTCCCTTGGATTGAGGGTGATATGTGGCGGCAATTCGTATTTTTGCTTGCGTTACGAATTCAACCTAACGCTTCATGTCGCAAACCAAATATATTTTTGTAACCGGTGGGGTTACCTCTTCCCTTGGAAAAGGGATCATTGCAGCCTCTTTAGCCAAATTGTTACAGGCCCGTGGTTATAAAACGACCATTCAGAAATTGGATCCCTATATTAACGTGGATCCCGGGACATTGAATCCGTATGAACATGGGGAGTGCTATGTTACCGATGATGGTGCAGAAACCGATCTGGATTTGGGTCATTATGAACGTTTCCTAAATGTACGTACCTCTCAGGCCAATAACGTTACCACGGGAAGAATATACCAGAGCGTTATAGAAAAGGAGCGTAGAGGGGAGTTTTTGGGGAAGACGGTACAAGTGGTGCCCCATATTACCAATGAAATAAAAGAGCGTGTGCAGCTTTTGGGAAATAGTGGGGAGTACGACATTGTGATTACCGAGATCGGAGGTACCGTGGGCGATATTGAATCCTTGCCCTATATTGAGGCGGTCCGCCAATTGCTTTGGGAGTTGGGGGACAATAACGGAATTGTAATCCATTTAACCCTTGTACCCTATTTGTCCGCAGCGGGGGAATTAAAGACAAAACCCACGCAACATTCCGTAAAAACCCTAATGGAAAGTGGTATAAAAGCGGATATTTTGGTTTGCCGAACGGAACATGAGATTTCGGGTGATATTAGGGATAAATTAGCACTTTTCTGCAATGTAAAGCGGGAAGCGGTGATCCAATCCATTGATGCCTCCACCATTTACGATGTGCCTATTTTGATGCAGGAAGAAGGATTGGATACGGTTACCCTTCAAAAACTGGCCCTACCCAATGACAAACAACCCGATTTAACCCAATGGAAGGAGTTTTTGGACCGGCATAAAAATCCAAAAGACGAGATTACCGTTGGCCTTATTGGGAAGTACGTGGAGTTGCAGGATTCATACAAATCAATATTGGAATCCTTTATACATGCCGGTGCCGTAAACGAGGTAAGGGTAAAAGTGAAATCCGTACATTCCGAGCACATCACGGAAAAAAACATATCCAAACAAATGCAGGGCTTGGATGGTATCCTGGTGGCACCGGGTTTTGGCGAACGGGGCATTGAAGGAAAAATAAGGGCAGTACAATATGCCAGGGAAAATAAGATCCCGTTTTTGGGCGTCTGTTTGGGAATGCAGATGGCGGTCATTGAATATGCTAGAAATGTAGTTGGGCTTGCGAAGGCCAATTCTACTGAAATGGATGAACATACGCCCCATCCCGTCATCAATTTAATGGAAGAACAAAAAAAGATAACCGATAAAGGAGGTACGATGCGGCTGGGTGCCTGGGATTGCCATTTGAAAAAAGGCAGTCTGGCGCAGCAGATGTATAAGGGGGCTTCGCTTATTTCCGAGAGACACCGCCATCGATATGAATTTAACAATGCCTATAAAGAACAGATGGAAAAAGCGGGTTTGGTTTCTTCCGGCACGAATAGGGAAACCGGGTTGGTGGAAATCGTGGAAATCCCATCCCATCCATGGTTTATAGGGGTACAATACCATCCCGAATACAAAAGTACCGTCGCCAGCCCCCATCCATTATTCGTTGGTTTTGTAAAGGCGGCCCTAAAACATAAAAAGCAGCAAACCAATGCCAGTTTGGCATAAACCGATGAATTGGACATATATTTGATGACCCAAAAACCAAACCATGCCAAATCCGTTAAATTTTAACCCGGCGGATCTTAAATCAAACTAAATGGAAGAAAAGAAAATAGATATTAACACTATAATAGGTTTTGTGCTTATTTTTGCGATCCTCATTTTTATGTTTTATCAAAACCAGCCGACCCCGGAAGAAATCGAGGCAAAACGGGCCCAGCAGGAACAGCTGGAAGCACAATCAAAGAATAAGGAGATTATAAAAGAAAACGATGTAACCCCAAAGGCCATCAATTTAAATGATTCCACGGCCATAGCCAATTACAAAAGCTCACTTGGCGCCTTTGGGTACAATGCACCATCAGATGGCACCACGGTCTTGGAAAACAACTTGGTCTTTTTGCGGATCAGCAACAAAGGTGGGCAGATTGTAGAGGCCAAAATGAAGGATTTCCATACCTACGATTCCGTTCCCGTGTATTTGATCAAAGATGGCAATGCCTCTTTTAGCCTTACTTTTAACACATCCAATAATCGTGTTTTAAACACCCGGGATATTTATTTTGAACCGGTCCTTAGCCAATCGGGCAATAATCAGGTACTCTCCATGCAGGCCAACGTATCCCCAAACCAATTTTTGGAATACCGATATGAGATAAAACCGGATGATTATTTGCTGGATTTTACCGTTCGTTCCCAAGGTTTAAATGGCGTTATCAATGATAGCCAGCCGGTCCATATGGAATGGAAGATGAAAACGATCAGGCATTCCAAAAGCATTCAATATGAAAACCGATATACTAGGCTGACCTATAGCCACGAGGATGGAAAAATAGGCAAGCTTTCCGAAGGAAGGGACGATGAGGAAACAGGCAACAATATAAAGTGGCTCTCCTACAGACAGCATTTCTTTAGTTCAATCCTGGCCACCAACACCCCCTTTGAGACAGGGAAACTCAATTCTGCCAATCTTGTAAAAGAAGAGAACAAAACAGCGGGCTACACCAAGGATTATGCTTCTTTAGTACCATTGAAATTAACGGAAGGGGAACTTTCCTACAACATGAACTGGTACTATGGCCCAACCGATGTGAAGGTCTTGGCAAAATATAAGGAATTGGGCTTAGAGGATTCCATTCCGTTCGGATGGGGCATTTTCGGTTGGATAAACCGGTATGTTTTCACCCCTTTGTACACTTTTTTAAGTTCATTTATTCCCCATGGCATTGCCATTGTGGTGATGACCATTTTGGTGCGCTTGTTGATGTCGCCGGTAACTTATAAATCGTATCTGTCCCAGGCTAAGATGAAGGTGTTGAAACCCGAAATAACGGAAATAAACGAAAAATTTAAGGATAACGCCATGAAAAGACAGCAAGAAACCATGAAGTT
This sequence comes from Flavobacteriaceae bacterium, assembly GCA_041749595.1. Taxonomy (GTDB): domain Bacteria; phylum Bacteroidota; class Bacteroidia; order Flavobacteriales; family Flavobacteriaceae; genus Aurantibrevibacter. The sequence goes on from JBGTBA010000062.1 coordinate 13,206, forward strand.
ATATGGTAAGGCCGGGGTAAGCCCAATGAGCGGTTGTGTCCCCGCATTATTGCAATTGCCCATTTTCTATGCTTTGTTCATGTTTTTCCCCACCTCATTTGCCCTTCGGCAAAAGCCGTTTCTTTGGGCAGACGATTTATCTTCTTATGACACCATAGCGCAGTTGCCCTTTAAGATACCCTTTTATGGAGACCATGTAAGTTTGTTCCCCATTTTGGCATCGGTGGCCATTTTCTTTTATATGATGATGACCACGGGACAGAACATGCAAACGCAACCGGGCATGCCCAATATGAAATTCATTATGTACTTGTCCCCTTTGATGATGCTGTTTTTCTTTAATAGTTATGCCAGTGGTCTTAGTTTGTATTATTTTGTTTCCAACCTCATAACTATTTTCATAATGTTGGCCATAAAGCATTTTATTTTGGATGAAAAGAAGATCCACGCCCAGATCCAGGAAAATAAATTGAAGCCTAAAAAGGAGAACAAATTCCAACGAAAGATGCGCGAAATGATGGAGCAGGCCGAAGAGCAGAAAAAAATAGGCAGAAAATAGATTGTTTTTTTCTAAAATTAAAAAGCTCCCGTTCGCTGTATTTTTTCAGCATCCGGGAGCTTTTGTCATTTGGTTGGTCTGGTAAGATTTGGGATTTCAAAGATGCATTAACATCAGGGAAAAAAAAAGAAATAGATGTAAAGGATTCATTTCTGTATGGCAAGCCTGTTTATTTTGATGTTACAGTTTAGTTTACCTTTCTACCGCAAATCTATTTCATAAAAAAACCTCCCAATTTCTTTCCTAAAAAACTTGATGGGAGGTTTTCTTCAAATTACATGAATAATAAAATCAATACCAAGAGAAGGCTAGTTTAGTAGATCTAAGACCTCCTGTGGCAATAACACTTTATCAATTACGTGAACAACACCGTTACTCGTTTCTACATCGGCCGTAGCCACAGCGGCATCTGTATCGGTAGCATCTTGAATAAATACCCCACCGGTAAGATCAATGGTAACATTTTCTCCCTGTACGGTGGCTATAGCCTGTCCATCTGATAAATCGGTAGAGAGTGCTGCTGTTCCGGCCACTACATGATATGTCAATATTTTTGCCAGTAATTCTTTTTCGGCTACGGTGTCAAAATCTGCCAAGGAATTATACTCTGAGCCCAAGGCATCTAACAGGGCTGCGAAGGCAGCATTAGTTGGTGCAAAAACAGTAAACGGGCCATCGCCACTTAATACGTCGACAAGACCTGCATCTGTCTGGATAAGCGCATCTACCAACAAACTTAAATCCGGAACACTTTGGGCAGTAGCGACAATGTTTGGCATAGCGGGTGCAGCAAGGGCATCTAGCACTTCTTGGGGCAACAAAACTTTATCTATAATATGTACTATACCGTTGCTGGTCTCAACATCTGCAGTTACTACAGCTGCGTCGGTATCGGTAGCATCTTGAATAAATACCCCACCGGTAAGGCTAATGGTAACATTTTCTCCCTGTACTGTGGCTATAGCCTGTCCATCGGATAAATCAGTAGAAAATGCTGCTGTTCCGGCCACTACATGGTAGGTTAATACTTTGGCCAACAATTCTTTTTCGGCTGCGGTGTCAAAATCTGCCAAGGAATTATACTCTGAGCCCAAGGCATCTAACAGGGCTGCGAAGGCAGCATTGGTAGGTGCAAAAATGGTAAACGGGCCTTCACCGCTTAACACCTCAACCAAACCTGCATCTGCCTGTATAAGCGCATCTACTAACAAACTCAAATCCGGAACACTTTGTGCTGTTTCAACACTATTAAGCGCCTCTTCTTCCCCCAGACCATTTACAAAATCAATGGCAGATTGAGGTAATAGTACCTTATCAATCAGGTGTACTACTCCATTTGTGGCTTCAATGTCTGCGGTCGTAATGTTGGCATTTGCGGCAGAGGCGTCGCCAATTACAAAAGAACTACCGGAGGCGATAACTTCCAGACTATTCCCTGTTAGTGCTGTTCCTACTGAACCGGCTGCCAAATCGCCCGATCTCACTTCCGAAGGGATAACATGGTATAAAAGAATGTCGCGTAAAAGATCCTTTTCTTCCTGGGTATCAAAGTCGGCAAGACTGTTGTAATCATCTCCCAGGGCATTTAATAGGGCAGTAAAAGCCGCATTGGTGGGTGCAAAAACGGTAAATGGCCCTGTACCGCTTAAGGTGGCATCTAAACCGGCATCGGCTTGACCAATGGCTCCAACTAACGTACTCAGATCACTTGTTGCCGAAGCGAGTTGAACAATGTTTGAGGTGGGTGGTGTAGGTTCTTCCGGTCCGTTGTCGTCATCATTGTTGCAAGATACCATTAAAATGGAGAACATTGCAATTAAGGCAAGAGCGTTCAATTTTACAAATTTTTTCATGATGTTTTTAGGTTTTAATTATTTTATTCATTTGTTTTTTAAGTTTTACAAAATCTAACACTGAAACTAAAAGGGCATATTTTAATTTTGTTTATTGATTTTATAAAAAACTTCAACAATTAGAATACAATAATATTAAGAGGTTGCGTTTGTCCATTCTTTTTTTTAAAAAATTTAACAAAATGTAATTAGGATATATTTTAACACGGGACAAAAAAAAATAGCTGCCCTTGGGCAGCTATTTTTTATATTTAAAATCCAATCCTTAATTTGAAGTGTCGGGAATAAGTACCTTGTCTATGAGATGGACAACCCCGTTGGCCGCTTGTAAATTGAGTACCAGACCAGTTGCATTGGAGTTTCCCAAACCATCTTTCACACTTATGGCAGATCCCGAAACCGAGAAAATCAGACTATCCCCTTCTAGGGTGGGGGGCGATACCAAACCGTTGGTAATGCCAGCAGAAAGGATATTATTCCCCGGTATAATGTGGTGGTCTATTACTGCCGTTAGGATATCGCCGTCCGTTGTGGGCGGTAAGAGCAAAAACGCTGAATTAATTGGGACGAACACGGTAAACGGGGCCTGCCCGGTACCGTTTGGGGTGTTCAATAAAGACACAAAATCAGGTTGTCCTTGGGTCTTCATGGCGGCTTCCATGGCGGCCAGATTTTCATCCAAAACTATAAAATCGGCAACCGTTGCGAAGTCAATTACCGCATCCACTTCATGGATTATTCCGTTGGACGCTTGTTTATTGGCACCTGATGGGACAATTTTGGCAGCCCCATTAAAGGCAATCACTTTCGCACCGGTTACATCCACGCCTTGGTCGGCATTAAAGTACATATTTATTTTCTTGCCCGACGTAATTCCATCGGCAAGTGAGCTGGCATATCCCGTTTTAAAACCAATGAAGTCCGTTGACCTGAACTGCCCTTGCAAAATATGGTTCAATAAAATCTGTTTCAAAAGTTCAACAGGGACCTGATCTACTCCGGAAAAACCATTTGCACTAAAAAAGGTGTTAAAGGCGGCATTGGTGGGCGCCAATACCGTAAATGGTCCATTGCCTTCCAGTGCCGAAACCAGATCGGCGCGCTGCAATGCGGTCACCAGGGTAGAGAGGTTTGCATTGGCAACGGCCAATTGCACAATGTTTTCTGTAGCTGTTGGGATATCTACCCCATCATCGTTGCTGCAGGAAACAAAAAAAAGGAAAAAAAAGGCTAGAAAAAGGGGAATGTTGAGGTTGAATTGTTTTTTCATAATTTTAAGTTCAAAATAGCTGGATTATTTTTTATTTTCATTTGGTTTTTAAAAGGGATATAGTGCACGGTCAATGTTTCAAGTGGATATTGGCAAAACATACCTTAATCCATTCTTGACCTCAATTACAAAGATACACTTTGTGGCTATGGTTGCTTTTTCTATGGAAAAATTATTTGTTAGAAATTTCCCGGTTCTAAAAACATCCAAACAAGGACTCTATTTTGTCTTTTGATGAATAATGAAGAGATATTGTAGATTTTTTTACTAGACATAGCATCTTCAAATTTTGTAATTTTGTATTGACAGTAGAAATCATGAAAAAAGTTGTAGTTGGACTTTCCGGTGGCGTAGACTCCAGTGTGGCCGCGTACCTTTTAAAAGAACAAGGGTATGAGGTAATCGGACTTTTTATGAAAAATTGGCATGATGACTCTGTGACCATCTCCAAGGAATGTCCCTGGTTAGAAGACAGCAATGACGCGCTTATCGTGGCAGAAAAGTTGGGAATCCCTTTCCAAACAGTAGACCTAAGCGCTCAATATAAAGAACGCATTGTCGATTATATGTTTCGGGAGTATGAAAAGGGAAGGACTCCCAATCCGGATGTATTGTGTAATAGGGAAATTAAATTCGATGTTTTTTTAAAGATTGCTCTTCAGTTAGGGGCAGATTATGTGGCAACAGGTCATTATTGTAGAAAGGGTGTACTAAAAAATGCGGACGGTACGGAGACGTATCAACTTTTGTCCGGCACCGATGATAATAAAGATCAGTCCTACTTTTTATGTCAGCTCTCACAAGCCCAATTGGCTAAAAGCTTGTTTCCGATTGGTGAACTTACCAAGCCTGAAGTGCGCAAAATTGCCTCAGAAAATAATTTAATTACTGCGGATAAAAAAGATTCCCAAGGACTATGTTTTATTGGTAAGGTTAGGCTTCCGGAATTTTTGCAGCAGAAACTTAAACCAAAAAAGGGTATCATTGTAGAGGTGCCCTCTAATTTGGAAAAGTATGTAGAAGTCATTTCCAAATTTGATAGCAAGCCAGAAGAATTGGCTTTTTTTTCGGAGAAACCTCACTATATGCCAACTGATGGAAAGGTAGTAGGCGAACATCAAGGCGCACATTATTTTACTAAAGGTCAGCGTAAAGGTTTAGATGTTGGAGGTACTAAAGAGCCACTTTTTGTGATTGAAACGGATGTAGATCGCAATGTAATTTATACCGGTCAGGGAAAGAGTCACCCGGGTTTGTATCGCAAGACCTTATTTGTTTGGAATGACGAATTGCATTGGATACGCACGGATTTGACCTTAAAAGAAGATGAAACCTTGGAGGTCATGGCACGGATTAGATACCGACAACCACTTCAAAAAGCTACGCTCTATAAAGTGGAAAGTGGGCTCTATGTGGATTTTGTAGAAAAGCAATCGGCCATCACCGAAGGGCAGTTTGTAGCTTGGTATATAAAGGATGAGTTAGTGGGTTCCGGAGTAATCTCATAGGCAATGAAAAAGCGAAACCTGTTACTTGTCTTTTTTGTACTCTTCGTATCGGTCTCTTTTTCTCAGGAACATGCTTGGGTTTATTTTTCGGACAAAGCCAATGTGGCCTCGGCTTTAGGCAATCCAAATAGTATATTAACCGAACGGGCTTTGGCTCGAAAAGCAAAATTCAATATTCCTATTGATGAACGAGATGTTCCGGTGAACGAAAATCATATAGCACAAATTAAAATTCAAAATGGTATTACGGTTAAAGCAAAATCGAAATGGTTTAATTGTGTCCATGTGCTGGGAACCAGACAAGATATTGACAATCTTTCGGATTTAAGTTTTGTAAGGAACATTGTATTCGCAGACAGGAGCCTTAATCTAAAGCAAGTTATTTTGGCAAAGCCGGAATTAGCACCGAACAACCATACCGAAAAAACTCGGGAAGTTCAGGTAAATTTTAATTATGGCACTGCGGATACTCAGGTAAAGCAATTAAAGGCAAACGTCTTGCATGAAGCGGATTTTACGGGTGAGGGCATATGGATAGCCGTAATGGATGGCGGATTTCCTAATGTAAATCAGCTTGGCGCATTTGAACGATTACGTGTAAATAATAAGCTGTTAGTGGGGTATGATTTTGTGGATAGAACTACGGATATCTACAGATCTTCCGGCGATGGCCATGGCACCAATGTGCTTTCGGATATGGCAGGATTTATAGAAAATCAATTTGTAGGGACGGCACCCGATGCCAGTTATGTTTTATTTCGGACAGAAGAGGCCGCCCAAGAAACTCCGGCAGAGGAGAGTTATTGGGTAGAGGCAGCCGAACGTGCTGATAGTTTGGGAGTAAATCTCATCAATACTTCGTTGGGCTATAGCACCTTTGATAACCCTGCCTTTAATTATATGCCATCCGAGATGGACGGACAAACCACTTTTATTTCCAAAGGTGCCAATATCGCAACGGAAAAAGGATTGTTGGTGGTGGTCTCTGCCGGAAATTCCGGGAACAGTGCTTGGGGCATTGTCAATGCTCCCGCTGATGCCAATGTTTTTACAGTGGGTGCAGTGGATGCAGCAGGGAATTATGCCGGTTTTAGCTCCATGGGACCCAATGCAAATGGCACCATAAAACCCGATGGCATGGCTCTCGGCGTCAATGCCGCCATAATCTCCACAACTAATAACATTGGCACGGCCGATGGCACTTCTTTTGCGTCGCCCATTTTGGCAGGGGCCATAGCTAGTTTATGGCAGGCATTTCCCGAGAAATCGAATTTGGAGATTATGCAGATGGTTAGGGAAAGTTCTTCCTTTTTCACAAACCCAACCTCTCAAATGGGATATGGAATTCCTGATTTTGAAAAAGCACTTTCTAAATTAGAACCTCCTGAAATCCCCGTGGACCCTGAAATTCCTGTTGATCCTGAGGTTCCGGATAGTGAAGCAATTATCTTGTTTCCTAATCCTGGAAACCACTCCATTGCGATTCGGTTTCCAAATTCAACAGACCTTCATATAGTGACGATTTTTGATATTTACGGAAAACAGGTTCTCCAAAAACAGCTCAACAACGGCGATAACCAAATACCGGTGGAACAATTGAGCAGTGCCATGTACATCATCCACTTGGAAACCCCGGAGGGAATCAAAAAATTTAAGTTTATTAAAAATTGAAGCAGAACAGGATAACAGAACTTTTTGGAATACAATATCCCATAATACAGGCCGGGATGGTGTGGGCAAGTGGTTGGCGGTTGGCCGCTGCCGTATCTAACGCGGGCGGATTGGGTATTATTGGAGCGGGTTCCATGTATCCCGAGGTGTTACGGGAACATATTCAAAAATGTCAGGTAGCTACATCCAACCCATTTGGTGTTAATGTACCCTTATTATATCCCGATATTGAAAAATTGATGAAAGTAATTACCGAAATGAAGGTTAAAATAGTGTTTACTTCTGCTGGTAACCCCAAACTTTGGACTTCTTTTCTAAAAGAAAAAGGAATACAAGTAGTACATGTGGTCAGTAGTGTGAAATTTGCATTAAAAGCGCAAGAAGCGGGCGTAGATGCTGTGGTAGCTGAAGGTTTTGAGGCCGGAGGGCATAATGGAAGAGAAGAGACTACGACCATGACTTTGATTCCTGCGGTCAAAGAAAAAATACAGATTCCACTTATCGCCGCCGGCGGAATCGCTACCGGGCGTGCTATGCTGGCCGCAATGGTTTTGGGGGCAGATGGGGTTCAAATAGGAAGTCGATTTGTGGCCAGTAATGAAGCCTCTTCCCATCCTTTATTTAAGCAAAAAGTGATTGAAGCAGGGGAGGGAGATACCCAGCTGACGCTTAAAGAATTGACTCCGGTACGACTCCTAAAGAATAAATTCTATAATGAAGTCCAAAATTTATATGCAAAAGGCGCTTCCCCCGAAGAACTTAAATTGTTTTTAGGTAGAGCTCGCGCCAAACGGGGTATGTTTGAAGGCGATATGGAGGAAGGAGAGTTGGAAATAGGTCAGGTTGCCGCATTAATTCACGACATTAAACCGGCTGCAACGATAGTTGCCGATCTAATACTGGAATTTAATGAGACTGTAGAGGCACTGAAAAAGCTTTAATTCGAAATTGATTCAGATTTATTCAAGATGAAAGTATGTTCATCCATTCTGCATTAAACGTTTGTTAACACAAACGAATTGTAGAATTTTATTTTTATCTTGTCCCTTTCTAATTGATCTCGATTTTTTAAATGGCAAATTATACTACTTCGGCAAAAAAAGAGCTTACTTACGATGCAATTGTGATAGGTTCCGGCATAAGCGGCGGTTGGGCAGCAAAGGAACTTTGTGAAAAAGGGCTTAAAACCTTGGTGTTGGAACGGGGGCCCATCGTAGAACATGTGGTAGACTACCCCACCATGAACCTGGATCCGTGGGACATGGAACTGCGCGGTGGACTTACCCCGGAGCAAAAGAAGAAACATTACAAAAACGGACGTTCCGGATGGGTGGGTTTAGATACGGAACATTTCTGGGCAGACGATGAAGCCAATCCGTATACAGAAGTAAAACCTTTTCTTTGGTTGAGAGGTCACCAAATGGGGGGCAAGTCCTTGTTATGGGGAAAACAAACCTACCGATGGAGCGATTTGGATTTTGAAGCCAACGCAAAAGACGGTCATGGGGTGGATTGGCCCTTACGCTACAAAGATATCGAACCTTGGTACACCTATGTGGAAAAGTTTGCGGGAATAAGTGGTGAGGCACTCGGGTTACCCCAATTACCGGACAGTCATTTTCTTCCGCCCATGGAACTCAATTGTGTAGAAAAGCATGTCAAAGAACGCATAGAAAAGGACTTTCCTGGAAGAAATTTGACCATTGGAAGAGTGGCACATCTAACCGAACCGTTAAACGGGAGAGGCCAATGTCAAAACAGGAACCGGTGTAGCAGAGGGTGTCCCTACGGAGCTTATTTTAGTAGTAATGCGGTAACCCTTCCGGCAGCAAACGTCACCGGAAACCTTACGATACGGCCTTATTCCATCGTTCAATCCGTTATCTATGACGATAAAAAGGGCAAAGCCACAGGCGTTCGCATCATAGACGCAGAAACCAATGAAGACATTGAATACTCGGCTAAAATTATATTTGTAAATGCCTCAACCCTGAGCACTACCCAAATTCTATTGAATTCTACTTCCAATCGTTTTGAGAACGGTTTGGGCAATGATAGTGGGGAACTGGGGCATAACCTTATGGATCACACGTACCGAGTGGGAGCCATGGGCAAGGTTGATGGATTTGATGATAAATATTACAAGGGCAGAAGGCCCAATGGCATATATATTCCCAGATACTGGAATATCGACGAAAACACCAAATCCGATAAGTTCTTACGCGGATTTGGGTATCAAGGAGGAGGATTCCGTGGCGGTAATCCCGCGAATATTCAATCTTTTGGGGCAGATTATAAAGACAGTATCCTTAAACCGGGACCGTGGGAATTCTTTATAACCGGTTTTGCAGAGTGCTTACCGTATCATGACAACCAGGTGTATTTAAATAAGGAAGTGTTGGATAAATGGGGACAACCTACCTTGTCCATCGATGCCGAATTTAAAGCAAATGAGAAAGCGTTGAACAAACAAATACAGGAAGATGCCGTGGCGATGTTGGAAAAGGCCGGACTTAAAGAAGTGGTGGGCTTTGATAACCAGCATCCTCCGGGATATGGGGTGCACGAAATGGGAACGGCCAGAATGGGCCGAGATCCTAAAACATCGGTATTGAACGGATTTAACCAGTTGCATTCGGCAAAAAATGTGTTTGTAACCGATGGTGCCTGCATGACGTCCTCTTCTTGTGTAAACCCTTCCCTGACCTATATGGCCATTACGGCAAGAGCTGCGGACCATGCGGTTTCTGAATTAAAAAAACGAAATATCTAACATTATGGATAGAAGAAATGCCTTAAAAAAAACAGGGTTATTGGCAGGATCAGCCCTAGCCATGCCCTCGTTGTTCTCGTTGTTGCAATCCTGTAAAATCGAAACCCGCTTAGATTGGCAACCCTTATTTTTTACCGATATAGAGGCAAAAACCATCGCCTCATTGCTGGATACGATCCTTCCAAGAACGGATACGCCCGGTGCCTTGGATGTAAAAGCAGATATTTTTATTGATAAGGTCATTGCCAAGACCTATGATGCGGAGGGACAGCAAAATATAAGAACACAGATTGCCGATTTTAACACAGACTGCAAGAACAATTATGGCGATACGTTTAGCGCCTTGAGTGCCACGGACAAAACCAAAGTACTGGAAGCCGCTGAGGCCAACTCTGCTACCTTTAATCCCGGCGTTTGGGGCACCACGGTGGGCGAACAAAAGCCTGTGGGTTTTTACAGATCCATGAAATCCATGGCGATATGGGCGTACTTTACCTCCGAGGAAATTGGGAAAAATGTATTGTCCTATGACCCCATACCTGGAAATTATGAACCCTGTAAACCACTTTCCGAAGTAGGCAACCGTTGGAGCTTATAGAACATCCATACCTTTTGAGCCTCTCTTGCTCTGATTTTTGGGGTTGCCGTTTTTTCGAGGAACGTCGAATTCAACCGTTAATACTTTATCTCTTAAAACCTCACTAACGATGAGGTTTTTTTGTTTTGGAAAACAGGATTAACGGATGTTTTGGGTATTGGGTGGGGTAATAGGTGAATATACGTTAGGGTCGAAAAATATAATCCTTAGAAAAAATGAGTATATTTAAGTGTCGTTACGCATTAAATCGGAATCACTTATGAAAAACTCAATATTTCTAGTATTATTATTGAATTGGCTGAGTTCTTGCTCCCAGTCGCAGAATGTAGCGGGAGAGTATGAAAAAGTATCAGAAAGTGGTTCCGTTGAATTTCTATTGAAATTAAATCCTGACGGTACTTTTCAATTTGATTCTTACTCAGTGAGGCAAATCGATGGTGCCGTATTGAATATAAATAGCAAGAAAACGTTGCCTACCGGAATAGGTCTAAGCGGAAAAGGAACTTGGAGTGAGGAGAGGAATGTAATCCACTTCAAAACAAATCCTACAATAGACATAAGCTATAAAAATACTCTGGATTTTAATGCTACACGAGCAATGTTTGTGTTGGATTCTTCTATAAAACTATTGAAAGAGAAAGAATTAGCAGAGATTGATTTCTTTGATTCGGAGATTTTTTGGATAGAAGGCTTAGAATTAATCAAGAGAAATTAAAACAAAATACAACAACGGGTGACCAAAAATAGCTGGATGACACCCCCCAAAAAAATCCTTAAATTAATCCAAAACATCGTTTTAAGAGCAATTATAGGGTTTCAAGATTATTTAAAATAATGTGTTCAGGATTAATCGAATTCAGGTTTATAGGTAACCGGAGGCCTACGCAATGGTATTAAAATGTATGCCTTGGAAAATGGAGTGGATTTCGTTGTTAAACCCGAATTATGCATTAGAAAATCTATTAAGGCTTGAAACTACTTCAAAACAAGACGTTTCAATTGTAGTTTCGGTTTCACCATGGCGATGCTATGCAAAAGTCTCCAGACAGCCTTGTTTTATTGTCCTTTCAACCCTCATATCGAAGTCCTAATACATAATTCGGGTTAAAACTATGCGTTATAATCAGAACTAAAGAAAATTGCTTAAATCATATTTCGTACATATATTTGTACTTTATAAAATACAAGATTATGCGATTAATAACGGTTTCTGATTTCAGAAAAGACATTAAAAGTTACTTAGACAGTGTGGTAAAAAACTTTGAGACTTTGATTATAAATCGCGGAAAAGATTCTGGAATTGTAATCATGTCCTTACAAGAGTATAATTCTTTAATGGCTACAAACCACGAATTGTCCTCTCGAAAGAATGAATTAAGATTAGATTCAGCAATTGACAAGCTGAAAAACGGAGCGACTTTCAACAAAGACTTAATCGAAAATAAAGACTTAATCGAAAATTAAAATGAAGTATCTTTTCGTTGACGAGTCTTGGGAAGATTATTTATATTGGCAAAAAACGGACAAGAAAAAGCTAAAAAAGATAAATGAACTTCTGAAAGATATTGCTCGAAATCCTTTTGAAGGAATTGGAAAACCAGAACCACTAAAACATAAATACGCAGGATTTTGGTCAAGACGGATTGATAGCGAACACAGACTGATTTACCAATATAAAGAAGGAGAAATTTTAATTGCGAAATGCAGATTTCATTACGACTGAAAAAGTACTTCTGGCAATAGTGGGCTGCCTCCTTAGGGCAAGGACCTTTCACCTAGTGGAAAAACATCCATAATTTCAAAATAAAAAATAGAAAAACTTTCACCGCTGTTAGCGATTACTCCAACCGTTGCAAAATACCAATATCTTTGATCAATCGATTGATCTCCTCCTCTTTGGTGCCTTCGTAGATACCCCGTATTTGCTGTTTTTTATCCACCAATATAAAATTCGGCGTATGGATAAAATCCTGCAATCCACCATCACTTTCATCAACAACGGCAAAATAGCTTTTTCTGGCCAAATCGTAAATATGTTTTTTGTCTCCTGTGGTAATGTTCCATTTGGAATCTATCGCCCCATTTTTAACTGCATAATCATGTAAAACGGGTACGCTGTCCATTTCCGGGGTTACTGAGATTGACAATAACATGATAGCTTCATCTTTTTGAAATACGGTTTGAAGTTTTTTCATATTGTTTGCCATGATGGGGCAAATACTGGGGCAACGGGTAAAGAAAAAATCGGCTATATATATCTTGTTTTCATAATTATCTTGGGTGATTATTTCCCCGTTTTGGTTTGTCAATGTAAAATCGGCGACTTTATGGCCATTGCTTACATTTGACAAATCATTGTCCACTAATTCGGGATTGAAGTCGGTTGGATTATATATAGGCAGCTCCCTTTTTTTTATTCCCAGCACATAGACGATTGCAAACAATGCCATCACTAAAAATAAAATTTTAAGTATTGGTATTTTTAAGAATTTCATACACAGGCGGTCTTTTTAACCGTTTTTTAGAATGGGCATATTATGTATCTTATAAAACAGATGTGGTTATCTCAATATCGGAATATTGCCAGGCACGGTCAAATTCTTCTTTTATTACTTGGGCTTCCTTTGTTTTCCCTTGGGCATTAAGACTTTGGTATAGTCCCATTAAAGACCATCCATTTTGACGGAGCACTTCCAGATCTTCCCTATATACTTTTTCTGCCTCATCATACTTTTGGGCTTTCAGTAATACGGTTCCTAAATTTTGTCGTGTGGGGATATGCCATGCCGCCGGTTCGGTATATGTTAAGGCATCTTCAGCGGCAACTGCTTTTTCAAGGTGTTCAATGGCCGCAGGGGTATCCCCTTTTAATGCAGCAAGTTCACCGGCCACAACTTCATAAGCAACTTTTGCAATAGATGAGCTGGGATCAAAACCAGAGGCTATTAAATTTTCCAATGCAGGATCTATGAGCATCCCTTGTAGCGCATCGAGTTCTTCCTGGGCTTCGTTTATATTGTTTTTTCTAACAAAGGCTATGCCCCTGGCATAGTGCCATATAAGTTTTAAATGTTTTATTTTGGCATTCGGACTTGGAGTTGTCAAAATTTCGTTCCATTTTCCAAACCGTGTATAGGCGAGTAGGGGCGTAGCGGCAAAATTTTGTAAAAAAGGCATTTCCACCAGCTCTCCCGTAGGTACTTTTTCCGCAGTTTTTTTTGCTGCTTCAATGGCTATCTTGCTGTCTCCCAAGAAACTGGCTGCTGACCATAGAAAATGAATGTTATGGGGATAATACCCCAAAGGATACATGCCCTGAGAATAACATTGCGAAATATAGTCTTCATCGGCCAAAATGGCCTCCTGATTGACTCTAACGGCATCTAAATATCGACCCACTCTAATGTAGATATGGGAGGGCATGTGGACAATATGGCCCGCGGCGGGCATTAAAGACCCCAACTTATCGGCACTTGGAACCGCCAAATCCGGATCCGGGACCTCCACCATATGGATATAGTAGTGATGTGCTCCCGGATTGGACGGATTTATGGCCATTGCCTTTTCCAGAGCCTCTTTGGCCTCCGCGATGTTTGGCGATGGATTACCGTCCTTATCCCAATAATTCCAAGGGACGGTATTCATAACCGCTTCTGCATAAAACACTTGCACATCAGCATCTTTAGGGAATTTTTGTGCCACTTCGGACATGGCGTTCATATATGCCGTATTCAATTCGGCAACATCCATGGATAGATCCTCATTGTATCTTTTGCCCAATGCGGCGATCAATGCCTGTTCTTTTGGGGTTGCTTTAGAGGCTAGGCTTTGGGCTTTTTTTACCGCATCGTTCGCTTTCCTTTTTCGTTCGTCATCCGGTAAGGGGTCATTAATATTGGGTCCCAATGCATAGGCTTGTCCCCAATACGCCATGGCGGCATTCGGATCTAAACGTGACGCTTCCATAAATGAGCGGTGAGCTTCGGCATGATTGAAGGCATAACTGAGCCTTAATCCCTGATTAAAAAATAGTTGTGCCCTCTCATTTCCGGTGCTTATTTTAAACTTCAAATCACCTAAATTTTCAAATAAAGGCGCAATCTGTTGGGTGGTATCAACATCTTTCAATAAGAATTTGGTAGGGGCGCACTTGGTAAAACTAAAAGACGCTTTTTGATGATTTTCGGATATTTCATATCCTTCAGGAGTGTCTAAAAAATAGACCACGGTCAAAAGTCCGATTGCAATTAGAGCCGGAATTAACTTTGTTTTCATAACTTATTTATTTGTTTTGCGGTTGGTTCTGTATAGTTTTCTATATTGCAGGGATTCAATGGGCATACCCTTCAGGTATGGGTTTTATTCCTATTTTCAGGAAAGTTGGGGGCAATTTTAAAGGTAAGATTTATTTTTTATTTTTCAAGTCGTTTTATAAGGAATATTTTGAATGGATTGACGACTATCTACTTTGTAATCAATGGAATAAAACTGTGTATGCTTCTAAAATAAATTTACAAAGTACTTTTTCGCCAAAGTGTTTTTTGTTTTTTTAGGCTTTATTGACAAAAAAACGGGAAGAATACTTCCATAAACAAGGGGATTGTTTAAAATACCATAAAGTTCTTACAAAAAGGTATTGGTCATTAGTATTTAGAGCAACCCCCTTGCCTTAATTTCCAGGTATTTATTGATTGTGGCAAGGGTTAAACTTGAATTGAGATCATCAGTATTTTCTTATACCGTATAATTTTTAACGACTTTCTCTGAAAGCTACAATTAAGATTTTTTGGCAAATAGAATCAGCACGGATAAATCCGCAGCCTTAAATTTAAGGCTATTTGCTATCCACTTGGTTTGATTTCATGAATATCAGCACAAAAGCATAAAAAAAATGAAGCTATAGTGGTTTAGTGCGTTTGCCGTGCCTAATAAATGAAGGGTGTTTTTGGTTTAAAGTTGTTTTATGTACTTTATCAACATCCACCTATCTTCCTCGTCTGTTATGACCTTATCAAAGGAAGGCATATCGCCTCTTCCCACTTTTATTTTATAATATACACCGCCGTCTGACTGTTTTTTGAAAGATTCCGATGTAAAATTGGCTACTTGGGTATTCAGTAGTTTTGAGGTGGTACCATCACCTTTTCCTAGATTCCCATGGCAATGTTTACAGTTTTTGGAATAGAGAGCCCGTCCTATCCTATCTTCATCATCCGTATTGGCAAATGGATTTTTTAAGGATTTGTATTCTAGTGGAGCCTCCCAAGGCTCTTGTAACGAAGTTTTTTCAATTTTCATGGCCATAGCCAAGCAGCCCAAGGTTATAATTCCCAAGATCGGAAAAAGCTGTTTTCTCATCTGTTTATATATTTTAAAAGTCATGTTTCGGATTAACATAAGGTTAAATTATATAGCTTTAAGGTTATTGCATTTGCTGCTGCCTTGTCCAAACTATTTTTAGTTTTTTTTGGGGGGGGCAATGCCAGCCATCCTTCATTTAGATATTGGGCTCAAAATCTGTAAGCCCGGGTTATATTGAATCCAATAAGAATGTCGCCGGCAAAAAAATCGTGTTGATTGAACACATGATTTTGTTGCGGGACAATACCATTGTAATTTCCCACAAAGAATTGAAAGGCATGGCCCGTGGTGGCAAATTCAAACCCTACGGCCAAGCCGGCATAAGGTTCATTACCAGCACTTGCATTTCCTTGCATTTGATCGAATGGCTGATTAAAGTCTACCAATAGGGAAGTTTGCGGACTTAATTTAAACCTTCCTCCAAGGGCAATGGCAAAAACATCGTTGGACCTCTTGTATTCCACAAAGTTGTAATGGGATAAGCTGGGAGCAAATTGAAGTGATAGGTTTGGACCCATACGTCTCGTGATAATCAATTGGTTAAAGAACGAGAACCGATCCTGATCAAATTCAAACAATTCCTTCTTGT
This sequence comes from Flavobacteriaceae bacterium, assembly GCA_041749595.1. GTDB lineage: Bacteria > Bacteroidota > Bacteroidia > Flavobacteriales > Flavobacteriaceae > Aurantibrevibacter. Next base: position 29,388 of record JBGTBA010000062.1, read on the forward strand.
CCGCATTTACGGTAAAATTTCCAAAATAAGTTACGCTGATCGGGGTTTTAGCAGACTTGGTTTGCCTTAATATGGCAGCCTTAAAGCTAAAATCCTGAAGGCGGTTGAATTTGGTAGTACCAAAACCAAGGGTAACTCGATTACTAACCGCATAGGCTGCGCCCAACCGAATGTTAGCAGGTCCCCAAATCCCCGCAAGGTCATTATTTCCGGAATTTATCAAACCAAATCGGTGCATGATCTGTATCTCGAGTGTTTTATGGGGAAAAACGACATTCGTAGGGTTATTGATGATATAGGAACCTTCGAAAGCTTGCCGTGCCGGTTTTTCTTGTACCGTATCCTTACCCTTTTGTTGCGATTGTGCATACAAGGAGAGGAGGGCAAAAACGATTACGGGGATGTTTTTAGCGTACATATATGGCAAATTATGATGGTTAATTGTCTAATGCCCCCTGCTCGATCCAGTTTCTGAACAAATTGATATCTGACTCTGGTAAACCACCACTCGGTGGCATAATACTGGGATTTCCCAAAAGCCTTTGATAAAGTGCGCTTGCATTGAGGTCATTGGCCTTAACCAAGTTTCTATTCAGTAAGGATTGATAGGAATTGCCCTCGCTTAAATCGGGAGAAGGATTGATTGCGGGATGACATAGGATGCAATTGCGGTTAAAAATGGGCTGGATATCTGTTTTAAAGGAAACTGCAATGTCAACAGGATCAAATTCTTCACCTTGGTCATAATAGCAACTTAGGGGCAATAGGCACAGTAGCATAGTAACCAGAACTTTTGCGGCACCCTTAAAAATTTTCGTCTTGCCCGGATTGGGTCTTAGCAGCAGATGAATACCCGCTGTTTTTCTAATTTTTCCCATTTATCAATTCAAATTTTGTTAAACATAATTGCAATTGTCCTCATATAGGCCTGTTAGCGTCAGTTCAAAGAATCAATATACTGGTTAATGAGAGCCACGCCTTCCACATGAATTACGGAGGTTCCTAAAAGCGGCATAAAGTACCCAGGTATTTGTGTGGACATCCTATCTTGGATCGCCGTTTTAACATTGTTTATTTTGCTGTTATTGAACGTAGTTTCATAGCTAAAATCAAAATCCCCTCCATAATTGATCGTGTAGGATCCTCCGGGTTGGTGACAGTGTGCACAATTGATATCCAAGTAGGCCCGTGCACGTTGTTTCAGTTCAATGTTTTGGTCTTCCCAATTGGGCAATACGTTGATTTGAGAACTGTTTGGGGCGTTGGTCAACAGGCCCTTGTCCATAAAATCTTGGATCTGATCGCTATCATTTATTATGTTCAATGTCCTCATTTTAAGCCCGATGGGTTGCATCGTATTATTGTTGCCATGACATTGGAAACATAGCGATTTCTGTAAAATCTTGTAATTGATCTCCCTACTGTTACCCATAAGATCAACCCAATTTACCGGAACCACTTGTGCGTTTTCGAAGTAGTTGGCCTCATTTTGGGACGCATTCCATACATAGGTGCCGGCATTCCATGTGCCGTTTTGTTTTATGAGCACCTGAGTCTCAATGATTTTTTTGCTGCTCTCCGGATTTCTTTCATCTGTTAAATAATAAAAGGTTTTAGTCAAAATGGTATTGTCCGGAAAAATGGGTAGCCCATTTCCGATGTAAACCATAGATTGTCCCTTGGGTAAAGACACGGTTCTTAACTGATACGAATAACTGGCAAAGGCGGAACTGTTGAGACGGTATTCATGGGATGTCTCTCTTAGTTTAAGTTCACCAATAGGATCCTCAAAAATTTTCAATTGGCTCAAGGATGGCAAGAATTCCGGAACTCCATAGATGCGATTGTCGGAATAGGGATCCGAGCCGAAAGCTAGCTCGTTGCCATTTATCATACCATCCCCGTCACAATCACTTTCGATCCAAAGGGGATTTGAAGTATCGTAACCGAGATAGCCCTTATTTTGGGGAGGGTCACACGGATCGTTCATGTCGGTTCCCTGTATTATTTCACGTTCGTCCTTAATGCCGTCACCATCGGTGTCCAGACCCCCAATTTCATCAAAATAGGGATTGGTGCCAAGTGCTATTTCCCCACCGTTGTTGATGCCATCTCCATCACAATCGGCATTGAACCAGATCGGATTCGTGGTGTCGTAATTGACATTACTGTGAATTCCATCGCAAGGGTTAAACCGATCCGTGCCGTTTTCCAATTCCAGATAATCCAAAATGCCATCGCCATCCGAATCGATCAATTCGTTCAAATAAGCATTTGTGCCGTTCTTGGATTCTTCCCCATTGGTAATGCCATCGTTGTCACAGTCTGAATTTGCCCAAACCACGTTCAGTACATCAAAGTTTAGATAGTCGTGAGATTGTGGCGGATCACAGGGACTATTTTTATCTGATCCGTTCAAGGTCTCCTGACTATCTGGGATGCCGTCCCCGTCCGCATCTATGTCCATTTCATTGAGAGGCAATATACGATCCGTAGTACATGCCATTGCCAAAAAAAGCACAACTACTAATTGGAGAAGGCTCCGCTTTTCTTTGTAAAGTATGCCATAATTGGCTTTTCTACTTGTGTAATCCTTTTTCATTTTGCCAATCTATTTAGTTTGCTACCAGCAATTCCAATGTGATTTTTTCACCATTGTCCATTTCAAATCCAATAAAATAGAGACTTCCCTGGCCCAAGGTTGCAATGGGAATTTCATACACGCCATGGGCATATATGTCCTGAGGACTGAACAGCCCAACGAGCCTACCACTAAGGTCGTGGATGTAAATCCTGGACACAGATCTGTTTTCATCGCTTAGGTCAATTAGCTGTACACTGGCGATATCCTTAGCGGGGTTAACCATGATATTGCCATTTAACGATTGGTTTTCCTTTGGTAGTAGAACGACTATGGAAACCGTGGTGGTATGGCTCATGCCTATGCCATTGAATACGGTCAGGGTCACTTCGTATATACCGGCTTTATTGAAAACATGCGTAGTTGTTATTTCAGCGGAGGTAGCGTTGGCTTCGTTAAAACGCCAAAGGAACTTTGTGATCTTTTCAAAAGGAACAGAGTTTTCTGCGGAAAAGGTTACCTCCAGTGGAGCATTACCCCTGGCTGGATTGGCGGAAATGATAGCTAGCGGGGCATCCACCTGTCCATTTTTAACCAACACGGAAAGCGTTGTGATATCGGTTAAGCCCTCTGCATCAGTAACTTCCAGTACAATTGTAAATGTACCCTGTTCTGTAAAGGTATAGTCGGTATCCATTGCGTTCGATATGGGCGTTCCATCAAGAAAATACCATTGAAAACCTACTACATCTTTGTCATCTGTGGAGTTTCCCCCAAAGAAGTTCACTGTAAAGGGTATTGTGCCTATAGTGGAAGATGCTGTGGCAATAGCCACCGGTGCCTGATTGGTGGGGGTATTGACCGCAATTGTCGTAATGGCCGTATGGGTAAGTCCATCTTCATCGGTAACGGTCAAGGAAACAGTATAGTTGCCAGATGAAGTGAATGTTTTTTCAGGTTTTATTTCTATAGATGTCGTACCATCGTTAAAATCCCAATAATAACTGGCGATCCCAACATCGTCAAAAGATTCGGAACCATCAAATAGTACAACAAGAGGAGCGTTCCCGAATGCGGGTGTCGCTTGGGCCACAGCTGTTGGTGGCTCGTTGATGGGTGCACTAACCGACACTGTGACTGTTGTGGTATCCAATAGCCCCTCCATATCCATTACAGAGAGTTCAACTTGGTAAATGCCGGACTGTGAAAAGGTATGTATGGGGTTTATCTGGTTCGATACAGGTGTGTCGTCCTTAAAATCCCAAGTATATGCAGTTATGCCTTCATCATCTGTAGAATCTTGTCCGAGGAAAGAGACAACCAAAGGAGCTGTACCGTTTGAAGGTAGCGCACTGGCAATGGCCACAGGGGGTTGATTGATGGGTTCGGAGACCTGGATTCTTAATGATTGTATATCCGTTAACCCTTGTGTGTTTTCCACGGTAAGCACCACGTCATAAATACCCGGGGTAGTATAGGTATGTACAGGATTGGCCAAAACGGATACTGGAGAACCATCCATAAAGTCCCATTGATAACGTACCACTTGAACGGCATCTGTTGAGTTGCTTCCGGTAAAATGTACTTCCAAAGGAACAGTACCCGATATGGGATTTGCGCTTGCCACTGCAGTGGGAGATTGGTTTGTAATACCGGTAATTTCAATGGCCGAAATTTTGGGTTGATTAACCCCTCCATTTTCCGCCAAGGAAGTAAAACCTAGGTTGAGCTCGCCATCGGTAACGGAAACCTCAAAAGACTTGGATATCGGAGTCTCAGGCTCTGTTTCTGCCAGGATGTCAAAGTCATCTAGTATGGTGGAACCTTCCATTAGCACATCGAAAATGCGGGAACCTACTGCTCCAGAAGCACCTCCTGTAGCGTTCCAATAGATTTCGGCGAAATGCAGCACCACATTGTAAAGCCCGTTCTCTAAGGGAATGGCGTAATCAAAGACCAATGAGGAAGACGTGCGTTCAGTTTGGAACAATGCCGCGGTTTGGGCGTTGGGATTTTGAAAAGGTTGGCCACCATTAAAATAATGGTCTGCCTCGAACAATTTTCCATTGTATTGGTATTGGGGGCCACCGGCATTAATCCGCAAAGAAAAACCGCTGATTTCTGGGAGTACGTTTAAAAAATCCCAAGTACCTTCCAATTCAACTCCAGTTGCGTGGGAAGATCCGATAATACCCACCGCCAAATCCAAATTCTCTTGCTGAATTGCCTTTAGCACATTGCCTTTGGCAAGCATCGTGGCAGCAGTTTTACGAGAACCTCCGTCCATTTCGTATTCAAAGTCTATCTGACCATTTGTGGGGTCTATCAAAAAATAAAACACAAGAGCGGCTTGAGGTCTTTCCTCAATGGGGATACTTATATTTACTGGTGTTTCGGGAACACCACTATTTTCCTGTAATACCGTAAATCCCTGTTTTGTAATTACGTACTTAATGTAGTCGTCTTGAAATCCATCACCAATAAAAAATCCTAGTTCTCCTTGTGGAGCAGCACTATTTCCATAAAGCTGCAAGGGGCCATGAAATCCCATTAGTTTACCCATGACCCGTACTTTTCCCGTGTTTTGGTCTATTCGGATACCATATTGGAATCCTTTCTCTTGATTGTTAGAACTGCCCAATGCAGTACCCTCGTTTATTTGGAGGGTAATGGTACCTGTGGTTTCATCAAAACTATCGTTCGGATTTGGACCTGCCCCAGTACGATCGATCCAATTGACCCAATTGGGTCCTGTTGCGCCGTTGTTCATTACTCCTGTGAACCCAAGGTTTTTGTAGCCACCCATATTTTGTGTGGCGAAAAAATCATTGCTGATGGGTAGGATAAATGCGTCACTTCCCGAAGTTGTTGGATCGCCTAACTGAAATGGGTCAAAAGAATCCGGAATAGCATCCGCATCGTCATCAGGATCGTTGAGGTCGGAAACATACGGAGGTCCCAATATCCGGTCATGATCGGATGGATATAAATTACCGTTGCAATGTGGGGAGCCATTGTCCAATTCATCTTGGTTCATATAACCATCATTGTCATAATCTGCTAATGGGTCAAACCCAAATTGTCCCTGATTTATGCAGAATTGGTAATCGGAAGGTTCAAAAACCACAATTTTCCCGTTAAGAGTTCCGGCCCAGATGGTTCCGGGAAAATTATCGGAATCGCTGTTGCACGAAATGCCCAAGGCGTTGCCTCCAATTCCGGTAAGTAAAGGCTGGGTAAGCTTTAACAGAGACCCATCTTCATTTAATTCCACCCTTTTTAACCTGCCCTGATTGTCGCCAGCGATGAGATTACCCTGCATGGCTCCGTTGAAATTGGTTGCGCTATATTCGTCCAACCCATTGGTGTTTACGGACCAAAGGGTAACGTTGTTGTCGTTTTCCCCATCCGGGTTCGGAGTGCCAGGTCCCCGCCAATCGCCTTCCACGGGGTTGGCCACGGATACTGGAGGCCAATTGGCCGGTAATGCCCGTTGAGCGTTTGTTGTCGATCCTGGAGTACTTCCATTAGGATCGTAGACTTGGGTACGAAAAACAGCGACATTTGTGCCGAACTTCTCTGGAGCCGTGTAAAGCCCTGCACCATAGGGATTAGCTCTAATGGGGTTGGGATGGCCTCCATAAGTACTGCCAAATATGTAGTTTTGAAGATCGGTTGTAACCAATTGCAAATGGTCTTTGTTGTCTACCTTTTCGCCATTGATCGAAGTAGTACTTCCCGGCTCACTGGGGTCGTAGTCATTTATGGGATTTGGGGTTCCTTCGTTTATGGTAAGGCCACCCCACCCCCCATTGGCACCATTGTCTGAAACGTACAATGATCCATTTTCTGTAACTACCAAATCATACGGATTTCTATATCCAGGGGATAAAATCTGTACGGGGCCACCCGGAACAATAACGGCCATGTTAAGTCCGTCATTGCCTCCGAACGGATCATTGATATCGACCCCGTTGTACCCTGTGTCATTGGGGTCGGTAATACCGTTCACATTGGGACGGACGGGATCATCCAATGTCGGAAGGTCATAAATGTAGGCCCTGCCCTGGCTGTCGGTTTTTACATTCATTCCGTTGAGCATGTCAAGGTTTACGGCAATTACGGACGATGATAGCGCATACTCACATAAAAAAGCAAAATTGTTCGATGGTGCTCCTGCGTTGGTATTACCACCCAACGCAACAATCAAATATTCCTGTCCTTTTATTTGGACGTATTCTAAACCGTTGGTTGCGTGGTTCTCCTCCGATCTGGGCAAGCCACGGACGAGATCTACCACGTCCCAAGAAGAACCGTTCCATGAAAAACGGGTTAGGATGCCAGAATTTGTGTCAAGATCTACATCTCCTTGGTCTACACCCGCTCCCATTCGGAAATCACTTGAGGTGGCGTAAATAATTGGGTTGTTCGAGGTGCCGGCAACTATTAAGCCCGTGGTTTGGCGGTTTGTCACTTCTGGATTGATTGTTCCATCATCGTTATGGTTAACGATATCCTTGATCCCAGCCAAATTCTCAATTGCAGTAACCACATAATCGTTCTGTCCATTTCTTTGTATGGACAGCACTTTTAGGGTTCCTGGATATTCTGCCACATACAGTCGGCCGTCGGGTCCAAACATCAGCGAAGTTACCCCGGTGGATACATTGCCTAAAACGTTGAAATTGAGATCTCCCTTCCCAAAGCCAATCTGGGCCGTTAGGTTGAAGCTCCCTATGGTGAGATAGAAGATTATCAATATATAGGTTGTGGGGCGTAATCGTAGAGGGTAGCGTTTCTTCATAGCAACAGGGTTTGCTGGTTCTACTGAAATTCATTGGGATTTGTTAATAAATGATATAAAGATAGTTTATTACGTTTTATATATCCTGCAAAAGGATTATTAAATCGACTAAATGAAGTTGATTGTCGATAAATGACAATTTAGTAGTTTATTAATCGACCGGCTTATGGAGGCGCATGCATTTTTCGAAATTACTTTGGTCATAGCAAGGAAAGCTTTGGTTAAAAGTTTGGGTAATATACGAATAGGTTATATCCGGTTTGGTTAAGCTCCTTGTTATTTCTTGTGATGCTCACACCTTAAATATATCCTACTATAAAGTGTAAGTAATATCGGGTGTCCAGAGTGCTATACGATCACTATCGAAGCGTCGACAAAACCGTGCCTGTAAAAAATCCCGAATGTTCGTTAAGGTTTTCGCCCTTTGGTAAAATTTGGTGTATTGAGCATTTCTGAATTATATCCCAGACCAATAGCTACTTCACGGTTTAACACCTCCTAGGATAAATAGTAAAGGTGATGGTTTATAGAAATTCCCAACTGCGGCACTCATCCTATACAACTAAGGGTATGTAGAGTCATGCAGAAATGGCTTGCCCTTCTCAGGTCAATTTACAGACTGAGGTCTTTTAAAGTGATTACCGTGCCGTTTTTTAGCACTTCCTTTACGATGGTCGATATTGTTTTCCTCTTGAAAGTATGCAGCAATTCTTCTTTAAAAGGCGAAACAATATGGTGCACTGGACAAGGATGATCATTGTTGCACTTAACCAAGCCCATGAAGCATTCATTGAACCTTTCCGTGTTTTCTACGGTCAAAATTATATCCCATAAGGAGTTATCCATATGCTTGGGGGTCATAAAAAATCCACCTTTTGGACCCTTTACCGATACAATAATGCCACATGAAGCTAATTTCAGCAGCAATTTTGCCAAAAAATGATGAGGAACTTCCAACTCCGATGCGATGCTTTTTGCTCCAAATTTGATTTTTTCATTGGAATTCATGGCCAAAAAAATCACAGATCTAAGCGCATATTTGCATGCATTTGTTGAACTAAACCTTCGGTAGCTACAAGTTCATAATTAGTATCTTACCAAGATAACTAAAATAGCAATTATGACTACAAAAAAAAGAGTGTTGAAGCCCTAAGGGAGAACAAGCTCATTAACCAGGCCAAGCGCGAAGTTCCGGGATTCCCCGAACTGTTGTACCGTTTCGAGCGCACCGTTTCTGTTTTGGGCAGAAGCCAAAGTACGTTCAGTAATTATTCCCGCCATATAGCGGCCATATCGCTGTATTTTGGCAAAGTCCCAACGGAGCTTGACCCTGAACAGGTGCACGACCATTTGTTCTACCT